>CAYGUD010000045.1:0-4727 GCA_964352865.1 uncultured Hyphomonas sp. | reverse complement strand
GACCGTCTGCGTTAATGTTTAAGGAAGTATCAAGCCGCTATGAAGAATTCCAAGGAAAGAGCACTCGGAGCCAAACAGGATGGCCGATCTTGCTGACTGGGGACCTTCTGGGGTCGTTCAGGCCGATGCTGGTTATGCGGCAGCCCGGCCACAGCTAGGTATTGCCGATCTGGTATTGCAATTGTGGCGCGCGAAATGGGGCATGATTCTCGTCGCTCTACCGATTTTCGCGATTGGTTTATTCATTGCGTTTCAAATGCCGAAAGTCTTTGAGTCCGGCTCCGGCCTCTATGTTACATCTGGTGATGAAGTCCGCTCCAGCTCCATTCTCAGCGATCCAAGTTTTGATCCCGGCCCGGGCATTCAGGAAGTCATCCAGGGTGAGCTTGAAATTCTGCGGACTCAATTGGTCGCAGAGCGCACCTTGTCGCGCTTTCCGCTTGATCGGATCTATCCGGCACTCGCAAACGCCCGTGACAAAGAGATCGCCAAATCGGACGCGGCGCTCAAAGGGGCGATCGAATTCGAGTATTTCCAAAAAGGCGTGGAGGCTTTGAGCGATGACTTCTCGGCGTCAGCCTCGCCAAATTCGAACATCATTGCTGTCGGGTTCAAACACAAAGATCCGCTGGTTGCGTCTGAGATATTGAACGCCGCGATGGCGGTGTATTTGCAACGACGAGCAGAGCTTTTTGGCAGCCGCCCTGTCGATCAATTGCGGGCTGAACGCAAGCGGATCGAAGGCGACTTGTTAGAAGCTGAAGCCGCGATCAGCACTTTTCTGACCGAAAACGAAGTTCGCGATTTCGCCAGCGAGCGCTCAACAGCGCAAAATCTCTATTCGATTATTTCCGGCGAACTCTCCGCCGTTCGGGCCCGTGCCAGCGCGGTCGAGGGCCAACTTTCCAGCACCCGCACTCAGCTCGCAGAGACGTCTCCGGACCTTGAGCTTTATGTCGAAGATTCCAGCGCCCAGCGCCTGCGCGAACTGGAAATTGAACGCAATCAGGCTTTGGTCAATTACACGCCGGATAGCCGGCGTGTGCAAGCGATCGACCGGCAAATTGCCGAGTTGAGATCTTACCTCGAAGCACAGGATGGACCCGTCGGCACGGTTCGCAGAGGCCCCAACCCGACTTATCAGGCCTTGGAAGGATCGTTTAACGCATTCGAAGCGGAGGCTGAGTCCTTGCGCGAACAGCGCGCGGAACTGCAACGTCAGCTGAGCGCGGTTGAGGACAAGCTGAACCGGTTCACGCAGCTCGAGCCGGAATGGAGCGAATTGGTGCGCAATCGCGATCTGATCGAAACCAGCGTGCGGACGATTGCTGAACAGGTCCAACGCGAAGGTACGATTGCGGGGATCACCGCCCAGGAAGCTGACAGCGTCAAAATCACAGAACCTGCGACGGTGCCAATAAAGGGCAGCAGTCTGAAACTGCCCATTGCGCTCTTATCTTTGCTTTTCGCAGGGTTCACAGCCTTGATCTTCGGTTTGCTGCGAGCTTATTCCAGAACCGGGTTTGCGACCGCTCATTCGCTGCAAAAAACAGTCGGATTGCCAGTTCTGGGAACCGTTCGCCGCAGCTAATCGTTAAAAACAGCAAAATCCCGTTAACCAAGATCATGGTAGCGCTGTTCTGGAACTGTCTGGACGTGGCTGAAAATGCATGACCTTCGCGAAGATCTTGACCCTGTTTGGCGGGCTACGGCGCGTCTAAGCTCGGCTGCGCCAGGGGGACGGGTCATCATGTTCGTGTCAGCGCGTGTCGGAGAAGGCGTGACGAGCATCGCAGCGAGCTATGCCTGCATGGCGGCCCGGCGTTCTGAAAAACCTGTATGGATGGTTGATCTCGATCTCAGGCAGAATCCGCTCTATCACGGATTTCAGGACGGCTTTGCGCGCGATGTGGGGCGCCCTGGCCGGGCCTATGACGCCTCATTACGCCAAGCCCCATTCTACCAGGTGAGCCCTCGCTCTGAAGGCGCACGGCAAGACAAACTTTTGACAGCGCATGATGTTGAAGGGCTGCCGCTTCTGGTGACGCGGTTTCGAGGCGATCGCCTCAAGCCTGGCCAGAAAGTCCGAACGCATCATGCACCGGACTGGTGGCTGGCCTTGAGGAAGCTCTCAAGCTGGGCTGTGATCGATGCACCAGCCCTGGAGCGATCTTCTGCAGCGCTGACCATGGCGCCGATCGCCGATGCGATTGTACTGGTTGTCTCAGCAGATCAAACCACTGCTGCGGAAATTGAAAGTGCGCGGCATGAACTGGAAGCGAAACAGGGCCATGTGCTCGGCATAGTCATGAACGAGGTCCGAGGCGATGCCAGGCTTGCCGAGCGCTTTAGCGCTTAATCCGCAAAAGCAATCCGCTTACAGCCCGGTCAGCCGGTTGGAGCATGTCGTTCTGATACTCGTGCTCCTGGTGTTCAGCGAAGGCATTTTGCCGCGTCTTCTATCGAGCGGGGAATCCGTTGACGGTTCGCCAATCTTGCGGCTTCTGTGGCTGCCGATTTATGCCCTGGCCTTTGCGGGCCTGATCTGGAAAGCCCGCGACATGGCGCGGGTGTGCTTTAGACTACCCTTCCTGATGGCGTTGCTTGCTGTTTGTGCGCTTTCCTTCCTGTGGTCGATTGATCCAGGCCTTTCAATGCGTCGCAGTCTGGCAATCGTCATGACCACTGTGGCGGGCCTCTATATTGGGACCCGTTATAGCTGGCAGACATTGCTGAGGGCATTTGCGCTGACCTGGCTGATTGTTGGTCTGATCAGCCTGTTGACGGGTCTGCTCGTGCCCTCATTCGCGCGTATGCAAGATGTCCATGAAGGTGCGTGGCAAGGATTATATTTCGAAAAAAACCAGCTGGGTGGGCATATGGCGCGGGCGGCCTTGTTTGCCGGGTTCCTGACAATCATGGATCAGAAGTATCGCTGGCAGTGGAGCGGTCTGCTTTTGCTGACAATCGCACTGGTTCTGCTCTCGACGTCGAAAAGCTCACTGCTCGGACTGGGGGTCGGGCTCGGCATCCTGGCGCTGGCGCTTTGGATGAAACAAGGCATGCGGATAGGCTTGGTCACGCTCTGGATCGGTGTTTGTGTCGGCGGTGTCCTCGCTGCGATCCTGGTGCTCGCGCCCGAATTTGTGTTCGGCTTGCTTGGCCGCGATGCGACGCTCACCGGCCGAACGGATATCTGGGTGGCGCTGGCTAACAATATCGAGCAGAAGCCATGGCTCGGATATGGCTATGGCGCCTTCTGGGCCCCGGAGAGTGTGCCCGGAAACTGGGTGCGAGAGGCGTTGCAATGGGATGCTCCAACAGCGCATAATGGCTGGATAGAAGTTACCATTGCGCTGGGTTTTGTTGGGCTGGCGTTACTGTTGCTGGACTTTTTGATGACGGTTGGCCGGGCGGTGCTCGCCTCTGTGTCGACCTGGACCGGCGTCTTCGCGCTGGCATTCTGTGCTCAGTTCTTTCTGTTCAGTCTGTCAGAGAGTGCGTCACTTCAGCAAAACTCGATTGTCTGGCTGATTTACGTGGCAGTTGCGGCAAAACTGACCATGCGGCCTAAAGGCCTCGTCGCGGTTAAACCTGTTCCGCCTCTTGCAGGAAATCTTGGGGTGCGCGGAATTCGGACTTAGCGGTCTTTTTCGGTAAGGCTGCCGCGCCGTAGAAGCGGAGATCGATCCACCAGGCGAGTTTGCCCAAACCGCGTACCATTCGATCCAGCTGAAATGCCCGACCCGGATGCCGGATCAGGCTTAAACCCAGCCATTGCAGACCATGCCAAACCACTTTCGCGGCACCGATCAGCATCCAGAAGATAACGACTGCTAAGCCCTTAGTTTCATCGCGACGTGCCAGCGTGATTGGCGCTTGCCCATAAGAGAAGGCGCGTTTCAAAGTATAGCTCAACGTAACGCGTTCGATTGGAGGATGCTCCAGGACGGGCGCAGACTGCGCCCATGCAAACTGCCCGTACGCAGCGCGAACGCGGCTGAAGAGAATATCATCTTCCCCCCCGCTTTCATTCATTGCTGTGTCGAACCAGGGTGCACTGCCCGGTATT
This sequence comes from uncultured Hyphomonas sp., assembly GCA_964352865.1. GTDB lineage: Bacteria > Pseudomonadota > Alphaproteobacteria > Caulobacterales > Hyphomonadaceae > Henriciella. The sequence continues at coordinate 655 of CAYGUD010000045.1, read as the reverse complement.
TTGGAACAATCCATGAGCGCGTTGCCGCATCCGAATGAGGCTTCGATATAGCCGCTCTTGAAGTCTGGCTGTCTGGCAAAAAAATCGCCAAAATACCTTTGATGCCGTCGCTGCCCGTTTGGAAGCGCGGTGTTGACCGGTCCAAATGTTACCGCAGCTGGGAACAAGCGATAATTGTCCAAAAGACGCTCGAGCCAATCAATTGGTGCGGATTGATCATCATCGAGAAACGCTACGAGATCCGTCTTGACCGCTGTCATTGCGAGATTTCGAGCATTTGCGACACCAGCAGCTGGCTCATGCAAGGCGATCAGGTCGATCGACCCCGGGCAGATCGCGCGAAGATCCTCAATCGCGAGGGCCGCACTTGCATCCGGCGTATTGTCGACAATGATCAGGGCAAACCCTGATGGTGTGATCGTCTGCTTGAACAGGCTGGTCACGGCACGCTTCAAACTGTCTGGGCGATTAAACGTGGGGACAATAACCGTGATCATAGTCGCGCCCCATAAATTGCAGCGCGATAGAGTTTCAGCGCCAGTAGTCGCAGCTTGATTGGAACGACCTTTGATTGGGCCAGGCTGCGGAACAAGCGTGAGAAAAAATGCAGGCCTGGAACCGGGCTTAGCCATTTTGACATTCGGTAAAGCGGTGT
>CAYGUD010000044.1:0-11873 GCA_964352865.1 uncultured Hyphomonas sp. | reverse complement strand
GGTGCGTTCCTTGCGCTCGTGACGCTCCTGCGCCTCAAGGCTGAGCGTTGCCGTTGGGCGGGCTTCCAGACGACGCAAACCGATCGGCTCACCTGTGTCGTCGCAATATCCGTAAGTGCCTTCGTCGATCCGCCGGATCGCCGCATCAATCTTGGATATCAGCTTGCGTTGGCGATCCCGCGTGCGCAGCTCAAGCGCCTTGTCACTCTCGGCAGAGGCGCGATCGACCAGATCGGGGTGGTTGGAAGATTCAGCCTGTAGGTTTCCGATGGTAACTTTTGCCCCATCCAAAATTTCAGATTTCCAGTTTTCGAGCTTCTGGCGGAAGAAAGCCTTCTGCTTCGAATTCATGAATTCTTCTTCATTCGACGGCCGGTAGCCATTCAGATCAAGATCGCCCATGGAATCAAATCCTCTCGAAGTTTGCGCGCCCTATACTGCGGACACGTTAGATACGCAATCGCAATAAACAGACCAATTGTTCTCAAACATCTCCGCGAATTGTGGCAGACACTAGGCTTATGCAGGGCTTTTGCAGCTTATCCGGTAACGAACACTTGATCAGAACCACCGCTTCGTGCGCTAAAGGAATCGGCAATCTGCACGCGCCACAAGACAGGATCGACCCTTAGTAGATGACCTCCCGATGGAGACAACGCGAAGTTCAACGTCCGTCGACCTGGCGGCAATCGCTGCTGTTTAACAGTCTGATCCTGCTATTGCCGATTTTTGCGGCGCGCATCATCATCGCGGCCTACACATCAGACATTGCAACCGACCCTCTCGGCCTCGACGCGCGGACGGAAACGCGCGCTGAAATCGAATCGGAATTCAGCCAGCTAATCGTCCCTGATGGCCAGGAGCGACGGGCCTGGGCCATGCGTATCGAACAAACGCTCGACCAGAGAGACTTCTCCGCCGCACGCGGATATCTGCTCGCCGCGCCATTGATGCTCAACCGACAAGATTCGGCGGCTGTGCTCGCGGCGGCTGATGCGGAAAGCTCCGGGACACGGGACCAGAGACTGGCGCGCGCTGCGCTTCTATTCCTGCCCGAAGACCTTCGCGCTGCCTATCAGCGCACGACGGCGCGGCCTGAGCCGGTCGCACCGACGCCTGATCCAGACGAAGAAACATCCGAACCTGACTCTGACACTGGCGCGGTGGATGTCGCGCTTGAGACACCCCGGATCAATGCCGATGCGGTGCAGCTTGCGCCGCTCGACGAACCTTTTGCGGCGCAAGGCTCGTTCTTCCTGCTCGGCGACCCAGAGGACCTGACCCGGCGCAGCCAACGCTGGCTCGCTGGCGAACAAGTCGACAGTTTGCAATTGCGGCTGCGCGCCCTGGGCCTGCTGACACAAAACGATCCAACGCCGGAAGCGCAAGCCGTGTTCGAGGCCGCCTCAATCATGCGCGCCGCCCACCGGGCCGGACGACTGAATGACCGGTTCGCTAGCTATTTGCGCAGTCGTATAGAAGACGCGTTGCCGGAAGAGATTTTGCGGGCACAATTGTCGGCTGCCTTTGAGCCTGTGATGACCACAGAGGCGCGTACGGATCAGGTTCTTGCTGCATACCGGGCCGCACTGCAGCCGCTGGCGCGCGAACGATTGGCCCGCGACATGACCATCATTGCCCGTATCGCTGAGCTGACCAGCTCGTCCGGCGCGATTACGTTGGTGGAGCAGGCCACGACCCCCGAGGACATGCGCCGCGCGTTGTTGCTCTCGGAAGCCGGCGGACATCGATCCGTGGCGCTGGCCCGCGAAATGGGACCAGAAGTGCTGACGCTGGCGCAGATTGGCGTAAAGTGGAGCCGTTTGCTGGTATTTCAGGTTATGGGTCTGATGGCGCTGGGCATGGCCCTGATCTGGGTGACGCTGTCGGCCCTCACGCAAACCGATACGATCCGCGCGCGCTAAATTCCGAACGCGCCTTTGATACCATCAATCAAGAGCTGCACGGACAAGGCTGCGAGAATAACCCCGAAAATCCGTGTGATCGCCCCGGCAATGCTTTCACCCATGGCTTTGACCAGCGGTCCCGCCGCCAGGAAGACGATCAGACAAATCACCATATTGGCGAGAATAGCGCTCAGAACTGCACCCTTTGCGACCCAACTCGCGTGCTCAGACATGTAGAGCATCGCGGTGGCAATCGATCCGGGGCCGGCCAGCATCGGAATGCCGAGCGGGAATACAGACACATCATCCAAGTCCTCGGGCGTTTCATCACTCTCGGCGAGCACAGACTCGGCCCGGTTTTCGCGGCGCTCAGTGCGCTTTTCAAAGACCATATCGAGCGCAATCATGAACAGCAAAATGCCGCCTGCTGCGCGAAACGCATCAATCGTGATGTGCAGCTTTTCAAGCAGCCACGCGCCAAAGAAGGCAAATCCAAAAATGATCAGCGTGCCGACCAGAACAGACCGGATCGCCATTGATCGGCGATAGCTCGCCGGGCCTCGCACGGTCAGCGATGCGAACACCGGCGCAACGCCTAGCGCATCGATCAAAACGAAGAAGGTCACGAAGGACGCAATGAAAATTGAAATGAACTCGCCGGACATGGCTGCAGCTCCCTCAGAGGTAAACGAGGTCGCCCTCTATCCCTGATCTTTCAGAGCGTCGAGGATTTCAGCCACATCGGGATGCATGTCGGGCTTGCCAGAACGCATAGGCACGATGCTGGACGTATTTTCGCCAGACGACACGGCGAGGACCATACGATGTCCGCGCAGGCGTTGCAGCAGGCCTTGCAGGCCTTTGGGGCCATCCGCACGAACCAGCACATCATGTCCTATATCGACACAGATATTTTCCGGCGCATCACCGGCTTCGATGAGCGCAATCGCGTCATCAAGCGTAAAAACAGGAGGGGGTTCAGGAAGCTCTATCATATTCGATGGATCAGCCATTTCCTACCTCCGCAGCCTTTAGCAGTTTTCGGCATAAGGACAGCGCTTGGTAAGTTTGACCCGCAGCACATGCCGCGGATATCTCTACAATGTGCGCCCGCACGTCTTCTTTTTTCGTCTCATTCAACGCCGCAGCAATCGCCATCACGGCCTGATCGTATAGCTGACCCTCAGTCTGACCAGTCAGATACATCTGCATCACCGCAAAATAGAGGTGTTCTTCCGCGCTGCGCGTTTCGTCAGGATCCAGCACGTCTTTTTGACGTAACACCCTGGCCTGATTTTGCAGCAGAATCGTCCCGCGACGCTCTCCATTTCGGAGCACAGCGCCATTTACGACGACAGCTTCCTTTGGCTTGAGCGACAGTTTTAGCGGCATAGACCGATCTCCACAGTTCTACTTGGCCTAGGCGGAAATGGTTAACGCAGACTTTCAAATTGGTAATGTCGCAGTCGAAGCCCTGATTCATCAACTACTTAGCCAGGCCCTGGAACACCGCTGAGAGCGCCCTAGTCACAGCGAATCAGTTTGTTAGAGTGGAAGCTCACAAGCGTGGGGACGCGGTTTCATGGCTTTTGACGTCTTTCTTTCTTATGCACGCGCCGACACAGCTCGCGCTGAGCAAATCAAGAATATGCTGGAAAATCTGGGGCTCTCTGTTTTTTTTGACACTGAAGGATTGGATGGCGGGGACGTTTTCCCGGATGTGCTGGATCGGGAAGTCAAAGCTGCAGGCGCCATTGTTGGTGTCTGGAGCAAGCACGCTCTGACCCGGCCCTGGGTCAAGATTGAATGCGATATTGGCCGCGCCCGCGGTGTCCTTGTGCCCATTCAAATCGAACACATCCCAGACCTCGATCGCCCGGCGGCGTTTTGGAACATCCAATTCGCCGACCTGTCAGGTTTTGATGGCCATACAGACCATGTGGGATGGCTTCGTTTCGTTCGCGCGCTCGCCCGGACGCTTAACCGCGAAGACTTGTTGACGACTGAAGTGGCGTCACAGCCCGCTGACCCGACGGACCAATCGAGCGAACTGCGCGCTGAACTCGCCGCGATGCGGGCGCAAATGTCGGAAATGGCGAATGCGAAAGAGGCGTTGGCGCAATCGGTACGGTCGTCCAAATCTGACCCAGCCGCCACCCCAGTAATCCCCTCTGCCACGCACCGCGAGACGTCCTCGACGTCTCAAAAAAAGTCCTCCGGCAACAATTATGGGATGATCGCGGCCCTGCTTCTGATCGTTGCTGCGCTTGGCTTTGCCGTGAAGTGGTATTTTGATCAAAGCGCGCCGCCCGCAAGCTATTCATGGCAGCAAATGTCAAATGAGGACTGGATCCGGCAAGACGTCATGACCCTTCTCAGACGTGTGGAATCTGAAACGGCCCTCTCCGAACTATCCGCCGTGGCGGAAGCGGGGAGCGCCGCGGCTTATACAGCGCAAGGACTGGCACAAAGAGAGAGCTATCGAATTCAGCAGGGCGAGGCCGGGGCGCGATTGTCATTTCGCGCGGGTTGCAATCGCGATCACATACCGGCCTGCTTCTTTCTGGGCGGGCTATATACGTCCGGCAGAGGCGGCGCCGTCGATCTGGATGCTGCGGGGCAATTGTTCAATAAAGCCTGTACGGCGCAACTTCTGGAAGCCTGCTACGCGCTCGCGCGGATCTATGATGCATCGCCTGATCCTGAATATCAGTTGGCGGCGTCGGAATTCTATCGCTACGCCTGCGAAGGCGGTCTGGTCGTGGCCTGCGGTCCGCAAACCCCAACCACAAGTCCCGCGAACAACGCGGAAAGCGATATTGAGCGCTTCGAAAAAGCCTGCTCTGACGGCGAGTCCGCAGCGTGCTCCCGCGCCGCAACCGCTTATCATTATGGTGACGGCATCGAAGAAGATCATGAGATGGCCCGCGCATTTTATCGCGTCGCCTGTTATATCGACGACATGGAAGCCTGCTGGCTCGGCGGGATTTTGTTTGAACAGAATGGCGAAAACGATCTCGCCCGTGCGCAATATGATCGCGCCTGTCAGCGTGGCTTAAGTGACGGATGCGACGAGCTGGCCGCTTTGGACCGTAAGCTCTCTGCAGGCGACGATTGAAACCTCCCCTCACGTCACGGCTTGCTCTTCCCGGCTCAAGGCTTATCCTTAGCGTAAACGTAAACAAGAGGCTCTCCCATGCGCTTTGAAGGCACTGAAAACTATGTCGCAACTGAAGACCTTCGGGTGGCCGTGAATGCGGCGATCCAATTGGAGCGTCCGCTTCTGATCAAAGGTGAGCCGGGCACCGGTAAAACCGTTCTCGCCATCGAAGTTGCCAAAGCACTTGGCTGTGAACTGATCGAATGGCACATAAAATCGACGACAAAAGCCGCTCAGGGCCTTTACGAGTATGATGCGGTGTCGCGCCTGCGCGACGGTCAAATGGGCGAAGAGCGCGCCAAGGACGTCAAGAATTACATCAAGAAGGGTAAGCTGTGGGAGGCCTTCACGGCTAAAAAGCGCCCTATCCTGCTGATTGACGAGATCGATAAAGCCGACATCGAATTCCCGAACGATCTCTTGCAAGAACTCGATCGCATGGAATTCTATGTCTATGAGACGGATGAGACCGTCAAAGCGAAACAGCGCCCGATTGTGATCATCACATCCAATAATGAAAAAGAACTTCCGGACGCCTTCCTGCGCCGCTGCTTCTTCCACTTCATCAAATTCCCGGACGAGCAGACAATGAATCAGATTGTCGATGTCCACTATCCAGGCATCAAAGAGAAACTGGTTTCAGATGCACTGACGACGTTTTATTCAATGCGCGAAGTGCCGGGCATGAAGAAAAAGCCATCCACCTCGGAACTTCTCGATTGGTTGAAATTGCTGATGAATGAGGATGTCGACCTGGAAACCCTGCGCGAGCAAGATCCAGAAAAACTGACACCGCCTTTGCATGGCGCGCTGCTCAAGAACGAGCAGGATGTCGCTTTGTTTGAGCGGCTGGCTTTCCTCAATCGCCGGCAATCCGGACCAACCCCGCGTGGTCCAGCAGGCTAAACCGCCAAAAACAGCCTCGGCTTACCCTTATAAAGCCCGCCTTTACGAATTGCCGCGTATGCGACGAGCATGAAGTGTCGGGGCAAATTATCCAGTCTTCAATCGACGGTCTGGCGCGGTCTGGCTTTGACTGTTGCCGTCACGACGTTGCCGCTATTTGCGCAGGCTCAGCGCGCACTGACCAATACAGACTTCGAAGACAATGACCCGAGAGGTCCCGGCGCGCCGAACTATCAGATCTATGATGATATTGATGTCCCGGGTTGGGTCGATCAGATGGGCAAAATCGAACTCTGGGACGATATGTTCCAGAGCGTCCCATCCTATTCCGGTCAGGTTCATGCCGAGATGAATGCCAATTCGCCGGGCACGCTCTACCAGGACATTTGCATGGAGCCCAGCGAGAATTTTGACTGGACCTTCGCGCATGCCGCGCGTTCAGGCGGGCCGGGTCACAATCCGCAAGTCGCAGTGTTTGAAATCGTCGACCCCGGCACGGGTATTCTGGTGCAATCCCTGGCGACGCAGAACAGTTTTATCGGCGGTGGATGGTCTGTGAACGTTGGCGCCGCCACTTATACGGGGCCGGCCGGGGTCCAGCGGTTCCAGTTTCGCAGCACCAACCCTGGCTCCTATGGCAATTTCCTGGACAATATCGTTGTTTCACTCGCGGCCTATGTTGAAATGGGTGCTGATGACGCGAATGCGGAATCAATCTCGTCAGGACCTGGCATGATCGTATCCGGCACCGTTGATGTCGCAACGAATGTCAGTTTCTCCGTCACAGGCGGCACCGCCACTCTCGGCAGCGATTACACCATCGATGCAGGCAGTGTCACAGTTCCACCGGGCGTCTATCCGGACGTGTTTTTTCCATTGCCGATCACAATCCTTGATGATGCTGTATTTGAATCAGATGAGACGATCGCGTTTGCCATTGGCGCACCGAGCAGCGCCGAGCTCACAATTGCCTCTGGTCAATGCGGCCCAGCCCCCAATCTGGCCGCGACTTACACGATTTACGACAATGATCCGAACCTCGATATATCCAAGACCGTTGAGACGTTCGATCCGGCTTTGGCGGGCGCCGACATATTCTCTGTGCCAGGCAATGATGTGATCTACACGTTCTACATTGAGAATACCGGCAATGGTCCCATTGATACAGATTCCCTGCTTTTGATCGACGAATTGCCGGATGAAATCATCTTCTTCAACGGTGATATGGATGGACCGGCGGGCCCGGAAACGAACGCGATCAGCTTCTCTCAAACAGGTACAGGTCTAAGCTTTGATCCGGCTTTGCATGTTGCGTTCTCAAATAGTGGCGTGATGCCATCAACTTTCGCGGATTGTACCTATTCGCCGTCTGCCGGGTATGATGAAGACATCACCCATATCTGCATCCAGCCGGATGGTCATCTCGACGCGGGTGCGCCTGGCGATGCGGCGGTTTTCCAGTTCCGTGCCTTGATCAGGTAGGTGCAGCCCGGACAGCAAAAATCAGGCGCTCGGTATTGCCATCCCCGCCTTTGATCGGGCTGTCCGTCTGGCCATTGACTCGCCACCCCTGTGCCGCGAGCCAATCGAGAAAGACCTGTTCTGCCCGCGCGATTGCGCCTCTATCTGTCACGATCCCGCCTTTGCCGACATTTTCGCGGCCAACTTCGAATTGCGGTTTGAACAAGGCAATCAGCGTCGCCTGCTCCGCCGCCAGAGACAGCGGGCGGGCCAGCAATTTGTGCAGAGAGATAAAACTCGCATCACAAATGATCAGGTGAGGCGGCTCTTGCACAATTTCAGCTGTCAGCGCGCGCGCATCGGTTGCTTCCAGTGAGGTCACACGCTGGTCGCCGCGCAAACGAGTGTGCAGCTGATCCCGGCCAACATCAACGGCAATAACAGACGCCGCACCGCGCGCCAGCAGGACTTCTGTAAAGCCGCCGGTAGACGCCCCGACATCCAGGCAATGGGCGCCGCTTGGGTCAATTTCAAACGCGTCTAATGCATGTACCAGTTTAAGCCCGGCGCGCGATACCCAGGGATGTTCCGGTTCCGCCGCAATGCGCGCATCAGGCGAGATCTTTTCAGATGATTTCTTCAGCACCCTACCGCTAACCGTCACCTTGCCGGCAGAAATTGCAGCCTGCGCCGATGCGCGGCTGTCAAAATGACCGAGCGCCACCAGAACCTTATCAGCGCGATCAAGTTTCTGAGACATTGCTGACTTCTCCGGCAAACGCACTACACTCCATTAAAATAGCCAATGGAGCGCCTGACATGATCCGTAAAGCCCTGCTTATTGCCGTCCTGCCGTTTGCGGCCTGTGCTGACGCGCCAGCCCAAAACGAAGACCCTGGTCTGCCGACACCTGCCGAAATGCCGGGTCCGGATGAAGGTGTATTTCCCAGTATGTTGCGCATGGGCGGCGATATTATTGGCAGCGACGGCAGTATCATCGGCGCTCTGAACATTCTCGACGGCCCGAATGGCATCTTGCTGGAGGCGACGATTAATCCAGGCGGCCTCACGCCGGGGTGGCATGGCTTACATTTGCACCAAGTCGGCGATTGCTCGGATACAGGCACATTCAAACTGTCTGGTGGTCATGTTGGCAAAGTTGAAAACGGTCATGGCCTGCTCAACCATAAAGGTCCGGAAGGCGGCGATTTGCCGAATATCTGGGCGGCTGCGGATGGTTCTGCTGGATATGAGGCTTTTTCGACGTTGACCAATGGCGCGGCCCTCGCGGATGCCGATGGCGCGGCATTGATCATTCACACCAATCGCGATGACCACATGACCCAGCCCATTGGCGGCGCCGGTGCGCGGGTCGCCTGTGCAGTCATAAAATAGCCGGTTGCGTTTTCGCTAGTTCAGCGTCTTAGCAACGCGGAATCCAATCGCTGATTATTGCCGCGTCGGCGGAGGGGGTGCAGGCGGTGCGGCGACAACAGGCTCAACAAACGGTGTCATGGATCGCGCCGTCACAGGTGAACTGATCGTCGTGGCGCCAAGTGATGCCGCGAGCTGAGTCGCTTCATCCACGGAAATAAACCCTTCCGCCACTTCCTGCATCAGCGCAGCCTGGGCGCGTTGCATCTCAACCCGCATCGCGTTGGAGTTTTCGAGCTGTGTAATATAGGCGTCCATAACTTGCTTACAGCGATCAGAAAGCGCGGTTTCGCCTTCGCTTTCGACATAGCGCAAGTGCTCAAAACAAAGCTGCACACCATAATCGTTCTGGACAATTGCCATTGTGATATCCCGCACTGCTTCTGCGACAGCATAAGATGGCGGATAAGCGGGCGTGGACGGCCACGACCCCGTCATGCCCCCGGCGCCTGATTCGGAGACTGGCGGCGCTGTTTCGGCGAGACGGTTATTGGTGTCTGCGGTCGCCTGGGCAGAGGATTGCGCGCGCTCCATAGACCGGCGCTGGGCGCGTAAATCAGTGATCTCACGGCTGCGACGTTCAACTTCACTCGCAGAGCATCCAGGTTCTTCTACACCGCCAAAGCATTGCGCGTTCACATCTTCCAGAATGCCGATCTCTTCATTCGTATGTTCAATCTCCGACGACAGCCGGGTTTGCTCCGACGATGCCATCGCAGCGCGTTGCAAATATTGTTCGCGATAATTCATGCCGCTGCCTGCGGACGCGCTGACCACAGCATCGCCGCCTTTGACCGCACCGGTCAGTTGCTCGATTGCCAGCAGCGCAATCATATTGGTCTGGAACCGGCGCAGCATGATCGAATACTGCTCTTCCGACAGGCCATTCATATAGGCTTCGCAGACCCGGTAAAAACCATCCCGCAAAGTCTGTATGGTTTGGGTGCGCAGGCCAATATTTGCGGCGGCTTCTGAAGCGCCGCCTTCCGCAGAAACGGCGTTGGAAATATCCGAAACACTGACCCCCGCTTGCGCCGCAATGGCGGACAGTGCGTCCGGGGCCGGTTCTGCACAGACGACGCGAATGTCTTTGTCCGGCCGCCGGTTCGACAGCACGGCGCGTTGCTTGGCATCGATAAACACACCCGCAGGCGCATAACCTTTGCCATTCAGGCCAGAGCCCAGGGTCTCTTTTTTATTGACGGCTGTCAGGTTTCCAAGCGACCCGCAAGCCGAAAGGCTCAATGCGCTCAAAGCGATTAGACCAATGCGAAACATGAATACGTCCTCCGCCTGAGACTGGACGCGAGAATTACATTTTAGTCAAGCAACACAGTGCTTTGTAGGCGAGTGTTAGCGCAGGACTTCAAACCACAGTTGAAGTGCCTCTGCGTCACGCGCCCGGCCCGCGCGAACCGCTTTCGCCTCATCGTCTTCGCCCCATTGCTCGATCTGCCAGTCTTCATCAATGCAGGAGGCGAGAAGCGCTTGTTTCGCATCAAGTTTACCGCCCTCCATTGCCAGAGCCAGGACGGCTGACCCAAGCAAGCTGCAAGCCCAGGTGAGAGCCGTGAGACGAAAATCATCGAGCGACAGCGCATAAGTCCGCACCGCCTCCAAACTTGCCTCCGGTTGCGGACTGGCGATCAGCCCAATGACCGGCACCAGGATCACACCATGCTGTTTTCCGACCCAATCCCGCATCGGCTTCCAGGCCGCATCCTGGCGTGCCTGAAGCTCAGCCGGCGTATCAGCGAGATAACAGGTCACGTCAGTGCTCGCATACCGGCTTAACTCTTCGGCCAGGTCGCTGCGCGTTTCCGGGGTCCGGTCAATCGCAACATTGGCCAGACGCGTCAGCGTCATGCCTTGCAGGTCCAGCTGCTCTCCCTGGGCGTTCCACTCCGCCGCAATCGCTGCGGCCAGCGCTTCGGTAGGCACTGTGAGCGTGGCCTTAGCTGGCGTCTTTATCGGACGACCATCCAGCGCAATCGAAAAGCCCAAGTCATCAGATGCGACGCTGGCCTGTTTGTAGAACCGTTTCGGCAGATTGCTCTTATTCATTACGTGACACGCTCCGCAAAAGCGTCGAGACTGGCATTCAGCGTCTCGAAATCATGGTGCACTTCGTGGGCGCCGATCGCCGTCAGTTCGTCTGCGGTGCCGAAGCCCCAACTGACGCCGAGTGTGTGAATGCCAGCATTCAGCCCCATACTCATATCGTGAATTGCATCGCCAATGATCAGGCTTTGATGCGGCGCTGCGCCGACGGCTTTCATCGCTTCATCGCACATGAAAGGATGCGGTTTGCCCGGTCCATCATCAGCGCACCAGATGGTATCAAAGAAGGGCTTTAGCGGATGCATATCGAAGATGGCGCGGATGCCCTGATGCGACTTGCCAGTCGCCATCGCAATCAACCACCCCTCATCGGACAGACGCTGCAGCGTTTCGACGGCGCCGTCATATAATGGTTCTTTGAAGTCCGCTTCCGAGCGGCGCGCCACGAAGGATTGCCTATAAGTGTCTACCAGCTGTTCAATGTCACCATAATCAGGCGCCAGGATCTCACACGCCTCATGCAATCCCAGGCCAATCGTTTTGCGCGTATCTTCATAGGCTGGTGGTTCGAGGCCGAGGGTTTCGAACGTCCGCACCATAGCTGTCTGGATGACATCGCGGCTGTCCACGATGGTTCCATCCATATCCCAAATTGCAAGTTTCAAGCTCATGGCCCGCCGTTTAGGCGGCAGAGGACTTTCTCGCAACCAGTCTTTGCCAGATCAGGAAGACGGGCACACAAAGTTCGATAATCATGCCTGCAAACTGTTCGTCAGAACCAGGTCCCACGGTCGAGTAAGAGAGAAACCGCGCGAGCCCACCGATGAAAATGGCGGCGCAGACAAATGCCAGGACCATTCCATGCTTCTCGACATTTGGGATCGTCCACCAGAGCAACATCGTGACCAGCAAATAGATCGCCGAGAGATACCGAAACTGATTAT
>CAYGUD010000043.1:0-12132 GCA_964352865.1 uncultured Hyphomonas sp. | reverse complement strand
GTTAAGCCTGCCGCCAGCGTTCGTTCTGAGCCAGAATCAAACTCTCAGGTTGAGAATTGATTTCTGACGAAGATCCCATAATGACCGGGAAAAACCGGTCGGGATCATTTGCTATAAAGCAATTTACGTTTTGACGAGAAACCCTTGCACAAATCACAGTCGGCCGAAGCCGACAATTTGTGAAGGTATTTCTTTTGAAACGCATTCGTCATAGTCATAATGGTCCTTATATAAGGACCGCTAGTCGCCTATGCCGCCTGCGTTTCTCTTCCTAATTCCTGCGATGTCAAACAGCCGGGCCGGAGCCCTTTTTCAGCGTCTGGAGCTTGGCGCCCCGTCGACCGAGAGGCGGCTTATACAGCCGCCGAGTTTTGCGTCAACACCCTTTTTTCAACTTTCTGCAGAGCAAGTTCAGCGAACTGAAAAGGCCTTGTTTTAAGTCGAAAAGTCACCGCTTGAGCCGTTTAACCGGCCCCAGATAGATGAGGCATTTCCGTGAAGTCGCGGTCAGTACAGACCGGCCCTCACCCCGTCAACACCCTTTGTCACCAAAACAGCAGAAAGGTTGCATTTGCAACTTCTCTAGATTTTGGCGACGCGAAACCCGTTGAGCCGTTTAACCGGCCCCACAAACTTGAGGCATTCACGAAGCAAGCCCCCATATAGAATCTGTTTGGGGGTTTTGGCAAGGAAAAAATTCGCCTGACACGCACATTTTCGCAGCTCAGCAATTAACCTTTAGAAGGCTGCTGTGGATACAGCGTCAGCCGCTGCGGATATAAGCCGTCATAGCCTCGGTTTCAGCCAGAACCGCATCGATTTTATATTTCACCAGATCGCCGATGGAAATAATTCCTTTGAGCTTTCCATCTTCGAGAATCGGTAAATGCCGGATCCGTCGATCGGTCATCCGGCCCAGGCAAGTATCGACATCTTCGCCGGGGGTTGCTGTGATGACGCCTCGAGTCATGGCTTGCGAAACTGTCATATCGACCGTCTTTTCGCGATTGCGCGCAAACCGCCGCACAATATCTCGTTCAGACAGGACACCGCACAGGTCGCCTTTATCATCGACAGCGACAATCGCACCGATTCTCTTTTGATCAAGCACATTCGCGGCCTCCGCCAATGTCGCTGTGTCGGGGATCGTCTCCACCGTGTTGCCTTTGTCTTTGAGAATCGTGTCTATGAGCATGCCTCACCTCCCTGCATATATATGTCCGCTTCCAATATAGCACAGCTCAGGCCAATTTTGGAAATGTCGGGCAAATTGTTTCAATGCGAGACAGATTTGCCTGCGCACAGTCCCGATTGGGCGAAATCTGCACAACACAACTTCTCCTTTTACGCGAGTGCCGCTGCAGAATACCCCAATCTGGCATGGGCGTTGCACTCATTCCGGCAAACGCAACTTTGCTGGAGAGACGGCTCAATGAAAGCGCCTAAATACACACGCACCTTATGTATCGGGGGAATGGCCACGCTGGCGGCTGGTGCCCTGGTTCTGGCCGCGCTGCCCGCAAGCGCGCAGGAAGCCTCGTCGGTATCAGAGTTTGAGCGTCCTTATGGATTTGGATTTGGCGAAGAGTCTCGCCCCTTCTCAGCCAATACACGCGACCGCCTCGGCAATCGCGTCATTATAAATGGCATGATTGAAGGCGGCACGGGTCTCGGCAATGGCTTGTTCACGGAATGGGGACAGACCGACGGTGCCGCTGGCATGATCGGCTCTGGCACCGCCGTAGGCAACCAACTCAACGTCATCACCAATGGCTCGAACAATACGATCATCATCGATTCTACACAGATTAATAATGGCGACCAGACAGTCGTTCTTAACGGGGAGCTCGACTTCTAATGATCAACCTCAAGGCCTTTTTCTCTCTGTCACGTACCAAGGCACCTGCCGCTGCACTGGCATCTGCCATGGTTCTGACCGGATGCATCTCACCGGTCGCTGGCCCGGGCGGCAATTATACGACGCCGATCGGCGGCTCTCCGGTTACAGCCAACCCAACACCTTACTCCAAAGGTCTGGTTTGCATGGGACACTATGCGCGCCAATCTGGCGTTCGCGCCCCGCGCATCGCAGTTGGACGGATCCTCGATTATACTGGCAAAGCTGATATTGAAGGCGGTCGGCGCGTCACCCAAGGTGGCTCATTGATGGCCATGTCGGCTCTGGCAAAAGCTGGCGCGGTTCTGGTCGAGCGCTTTGACACGTCAGTCGCCGAGCTTGATCTGAAATATAAGAATAACAAGCTGATCGGCGATGCACCGGGCCAGTTCGACAAGATCCACGCTGGGTCGATTCCAGGTTCTGACTTTTATCTGGTCGGCGGCATTACCGAACTCAATTACAATATTCGCTCTGTCGGCGGCGAAGCTTTTGTCGGTGACACCGATGCGGTCGATCCAAAAGGAACGGCGGGTGCGAAATTGTTCGTGATCAATGTTGGTCTCGACTTGCGCCTGGTTAAAACAGACACACTCGAAGTGTTCGATGTGATCTCTTATCAAAAGCAGATCATCGGCCGCGAGCTTTCATTCGGCATATTTGATTTTGCCAATGGCAACGTCTTTGATGTTGGTGTCGGTGGCCGCGCCCAAGAGCCTATCCAGCTCGCTGTTCGCTCTGTTATTGAGCGCGCTTCGCTGGAAATGATGGCCAACCTGTACGGCGCTCCAAATGCAGATGTCTGCACGCTGACAGAAGGCATTGTTTCAACCAATAGCGTGACCGGCGATTACACGCCGTTCCGGGCTCAGATTCAGGACTATAATGGCGGCTCTCGTCAATCCCCGAACAAATGGCACGAAGATCGCGATAACGGTTTCACCCTGCGCGGAAAGACATCAGCACAATGATGCTCGCAGCTATCATACACCGGTCATCGAAGCGGATGAGCCTGGTTGCACTTGCGGTCGCGTTGGCCGCCAGTGCAACCGCCCAGGCCCAAAGCTCCGAAACCGAAATTGAGCAGGTCCAGCTGGGCGATGTCTGGTCTGATATGCAAGTCGAGATAACCGGCTATGCATGGGAAGCAACCTCGACATCCACGGCGGCAGGAAATACTGCGGCAGGCCTGGTTACAAGCGGCGATATAACAATTCGCACTGACCAAACGCTCGACGGCGATGTCACAGCGGCAAACCAACTCACCGGCGGCAGCGCCGGTCTGGCGATCGCCACGACAACAGCTTACGGAAATTCAACCACTGGCGGCACTTGGGCAGGCAACACGTATTATCGTGCTGACCAGATCGCCAATGGGGATGTCTCCGCAAACACCCGCATCGACATGGAAAATGCCGGCACGGTCGCCGTAGCAACCACTGCAATGGCGAACGTTTCTGTTCCCGCCAATGAATATGGCACCGGCTCAGCGTTCCAGACGCAAGAGAGCAATGGATCCGTTTCAGCGACGACAGATGTCGACATGTGCTGTGACGGCTCTTCCGCCAGCTTTGCGACGACTGCAGGCGGCAATGCCGTTTCGTCAACGGGATCGACCAGCACGAATTATGGTGGCGCGGTGCAGACCACTGCTGCAGGCGAAACCATTTCTGCCTCAGGCGATGTTTACATGGGCTATGGCCACAATGTCCTGAACGCGACCACAGCTTTTGGCAACTCCGCGACGGTCCAGAATGAGTGGGGCTATGCGACGCTCGGACGGGACGGATCAGAAGTCTTCCAAGGCAATGATTCCGATATTGATAGCCAATCCTATGTCACGCTCGACAATTGGACCGGCTATGCCACATCCAGCGCTTACGGCGTCGGCAATGCAGCAACAATTTCGAATGTCGGATCAGACACTGGCCTGTACGCTGTCCAAAACAATACGGGGTCGGTTTACAGCTCAGCAGGCTTTAACGGATCGTCGCCTGAAAATGGCGCCGGCATTATGACCTCTACAGCGATCGGCAATGCGGCAACAGCAACGCTCTGTAATGTCTGCGGTGACGCAGCGCTGCAAGGTCAGACCCAGCAATTCAATTCCGGTTCAATTGTCGCGCAGGGCCGTGCCACAGTCGGGCAAACGGGAAGCGTCTTCGGGTCTGCGACCGCTGTAGGCAATTCATCTACTTACCAGTCAAACGGGGACTGAGGCAGAGCCTACTCTGCCCTGGTGAACCCCGCCTCCTCGGAGGCGGGGTTGTTTGATTCCAGATCTGGTCTGGGTGTCAGAGCTATTTCAAGATGAAAGTGACTTTCATGACGACCCGGTATTCCTTGATTTCCCCTTTATCGAGGATCACCGACTGGTCTTTCACCCAGGCGCCTTCGACATTCTTCAATGTCTTGTTGGCGCGGGCGATGCCTTTTTCGACAGCATCCTGAAAACTTTTCTTAGAGCCAGAGATAATTTCTGTAACGCGTGCGACAGCCATGATGGCCTCCCTTTGTAGATGCAGGCATTCTCGCCTGTGCTCTAAGGGTGCCGATTAGTGTGAGGCATGGCAAGCGTATGCCCCTATTGGTTGAAAGAGGTGACTATGCCGCAAGCTTTTCAGTTGATCGTGAGCCGCCTTCAGGACTGACCTCAACGGGGATCCAGCAGACAACTTCTGTGCCGCCGCCAGGCTGCGACTTGATACCGACATTGCCGCCATGCAGCTGGACGAAATGCTTCACCAGAGAAAGACCCAGACCAGCGCCGCGTCGATCACTGGATGTGAAGCTGTCAAACCTGGTCGCTTGTTCTTCCGCTGGAATACCGCGGCCATTATCCTTGACGGTGAGCTTTGCGGTGTCGCCCATACGCTCTGCCGAGATTGTCACTTGGCCGCCTGGGTCCGTAAAGCGCAGCGCGTTTGAGACGAGATTGAACAGAATTTGCCGGATACGCTTTTCGTCGGCCTGAATCACGCCGAGGCTCTTTTCAATATTGGCAATGACTTCGACTTCAGTATCCGCTGCATTGGTCACGCCAATCGACACCGCTTCTTCGATCAGCGTTTTCAAATCAACATCACTAATATCAAGATCCATGCGCCCGGCTTCGATCATGGCAAGATCGAGAATATTGTCGATCAGGTCATTCAAATGATTGGACGCCTCACAAATCGCGTCGACCTTATCACGCTGAGCATCATTCAAATCGCCAATGCGCTCCATTTGCAGAAACTCGCCATAGCCAAGGATGGTCTGCAGCGGCGAGCGCAATTGATAAGAGACGTTCTTGACGAACTCGGTCTTCAACCGATCCGCCGTCTGGAAAGCTTCAGCGCGTTCCCGCAAAGCCGTCTCAACTGATCGCTGTGCCGAAACGTCGGCAAAGCCGATCAATGTATTGCCGTCCGGAAGCGGCTTGGTGACATAGGTCAGAATGGCGCTATCGGAGCGCTTCATTTCACCGGTTGTTTCCTGCCGCGCACTTGGGTCGGTGATATGGCCCTTGATCGCAGTCCAGGTGTCGCGGTCATGGAATAGCGGCACACAGAAGTCCGCGATATCATCATAATCCGGCTCGTCTTTGAGAAGATCTTCTTCAATCCCCCAAAGCTCAGCAAACGCGCTGTTCCAGAGTTTTAAGCGTCCGTCGGTGCCGAACACGACGACGGCTTCGTGCAGACTGTCCAGGGTCTTGCCTTGTGTCTTGATCATCGCATTGTATTTTGTGCGCAGACCAAGTTCGCTGGTAATGTCTTTGAACAAGATCAGCAGGCCACCCATGGGGTGGCGCTGGCGTGTCACTTTCAATGTTCGATTATCTGGCAGATGCCACTCGTCTTCCTCGATGCCACTAATGTCGAGATAGTAGGAAAGCTCTTCAGCCCGCCACTTGGCATATTCGGCTTGCGCTGGAAGCTTGCGTCGCTCACGCAGGCGGTCGAGCAGCTGGCCATGGCTCGGCATATCGAGCAAGAAGCCTTCATCCATATCCCACATTTTGGCAAAGGCACGATTGTGGAAGGTGAGCTTTCGCTCGCCGCTGAAGATCGCAACAGCATCAGCAACATGGTTCAGCGTTTCATCATGCGCACGCACATGCTTGTCGAGCTCGTCACGGGCGCGTTCCTGTTCGGTGACGTCAAACGCCATAGCGCCAACGCCGCCAGACAATGGGAAAGACAGTACCCGCATCGCGCGCCGGTCACCCTTAATCGCGATATGGCGCGTTTCATCGAGATCCTTGCCATCGGTCAACGTCTTGCGAACCTGTTCTACGGCTTTCTCGTCAAGCATTACCTGCCGCTCGAGCACGCGATCGAGGCTGTCGCCATCGACGGCGTCGACATAGGCTGGGTTCGCCCATTGCAGACGGCCAACACCAGATATCCGCCAGGCCGGGAATGGCGCCTTGCCAAGCATATCGAGGAAGGCTGTGGGGTCACGCGCAATCACTTGCCGTGCTTCTTCCAGTCGCCCACGCGCAGAGCTTTCTTCCAGACCCTTGATTGTGGCGTCCGAAATCCAGACGACAACGCGGGCACCGGCCGTACGTCCGTCGGCTTCCAGGAAGCGGCCATTCTGGCCAATTATGGTGAGCGAGAATGGCTGACCTTCTGCAGCCAGCTCGCGCAAACGAATGCGCAGCGACGTATCGATACCGCTGGCATCACGCGCTTCGAGATCAGCAAGCCCCTCAATGATCCGCACAGCAGGGTCGATCGATACTGCGTCATCAGTAAAGCGAAGAAGACTGGCAAGCGCGACCGGAGAACCATGAATACCTGGCGGTGTGATATCATCAGCATCGACATCAATGTCGTCGCCTTGCCAAACCAGGATCACGCCGGGGTGTGCGCCAAGAACAGATTTCAATTCCGCAACGGACGACTCCGCATCATTGGCTTTGTCCTTGTATCGCTTGGCCGCGCCGCGTGCGCCATCAGATGTTCGCAAGGCCCACAATATAAATGCCAAGCCTAATGCCAGCGCCCCAACGGCAATAATCAATGGGATTTGGTCCGCCGTGATTTGCATACGATACTCCGTGCTGGCCAGCGAATCACTCGCCAGCCAAGTCCTCCAACAGTTAACCGAATGCTAGCTCAGCGTTAAGTCCGGGTTAACGCAACCGTCAAACTCGTTAAGAAATTGGGGAATCCCACAGCAAACAGAAAAAGGGCCGGAACGATTGTTCCAGCCCTTCTCAATTCGCTTTTCGCAAATGGCGTGATCTATTTGAACACAGAACCTTTGCGGAAATGCTTGACGAGAAGATAGTACACGACAGCGCGATACTTTTTACGGACGCCTTTACCGTAGGTTTCCATCACGGCAGCGATGCCTTCATCAAGCTTCGGTGTGTCTTTGAGACCGAGCTTTTTGATCAAGAAACTTTTCTTGACCGTTTCCAGCTCTTTCTTCTGACTGGCCGCAACTGTCGACGAGTCATTGTTGTAAATTGATGGTCCGCAAGCAATGGTCACTGCGGTCAACAATTTCATGTCCGGCTTCATGCCGCACTTTTCTTCGAGATCTTTTGCATACTTTGCGATCAGATCGTCACGTTTTCCCATCATAATCCTCCGTGGGATCAGACCGCAAAACAACTGCGGCCATAGAGTTCAATTGCGATACTCAACTGTACGAAACAACACATCCAGCCGGACTCGACATCGCGGTCAAGACTCTGCATCAGCAGCGCGCGGAATTGTTATCGCCTTATTGTCGCCGTGCAGTGACGCAATCGTCATGTGGCATTCATGTCCGAGATGGCTATATACAGAGAAAGCGTAGAGTGGAGACCTCATGATTCGAACCGTATCACTTGCCTGTTTGGCACTCTTGCCTTTCGCTGCGATGGCGTCTGCACAAGTCGACGATGATGAAATCATGCGTCTACCTGGACAGGGAGAAGTTCGGGAGCCTGGTCTGCGCGATCAAACACATGGCGCGCGCCTTAAGCCGGGCGCAGGCCTGTTCCTGACATTTGACACAAACAAAGATGGCCGGATCAGTGCGTTCGAAATCGATGCCGGGATCCCAGTTGCGTTCAAGATGGCGGACGAGAATGCCGATGGGTACCTGACAGCATTGGAACAGCAAGACTGGGCGGCCAGGTTGCCAACTCGAGATGATAGCCTTGCAAATCCCTTCCGCTTCGATCCCAATCTCGACCGCCGCGTTGACCTCGATGAGTTCACCACTGTGATCGTCAATCTCGGCTCGGACTATGCTGACGAAGCCAGCGGCGACGTTCTGGTTGATGATCTGAAAGATAATCGCCCGCGTCGCGGTGACCGCCGCGACCGCGCGGAAGAAGATTTTCAGCAACGCCGGGGTGAGCGCGGCGCGACCCGGCGCAATCAATCCTCCGCCAACTAGCCAGCGCGATCGAAGGCCTGGTCGAGCCAGGCTTTCACATTACCGTCGAAGTCTTCAATATCGGTCAGCTTGATCTTGTGTGTGCACATGCCGCTCATTGCCTCAAGCCGTCCTGTTGGCTCAACCCCTTTCAGATTTAACCCAAGATCAATCCGCGTTTTAGTGCTGGGCCGAATGAGTGCGAACTGCTTTTTGCGGCGCAGGCTGACACTGGTCTTCTTTGGCGAGATGTCCAGCTCATCGCCGTAACGCTTCACATAGACGACGATCGCATCATGGATCGGCTTCAAATCCTCTTTGCCATTATATTGGTTTGCGACCAGATCGTCCGCGCTGACATCCATGTTGCCGATGCATTTTTGAGCAATCAGATTGGCGAAGCCGTGGGTTATCCCATGCTCGCTTTTCAGCAGCTTCATGATCTCGCCATGCTTCACTGCGTTGCTGTTGGCGACAAGCGCCTGCCATTCTGAGAGCGACTTGCCTGTCTTCTCCGGCAAGTTATCGATCATCGTTTGAGCGAGCTCTTCTGGTGACTTCGCCATCCCTATTCCTCCTCTTCTATCATGCTTCGCTTCGCCTGGCTTTAAAGCGGCCAGTTCTCGATGCGCTGTTCTTTCTTCGCCATCATTCCAACCAAAGGCGACATAACTGTCACCATTGTCCCGGTAAGGGCGGGCTTGCCTGTTTCAGCGAGCCGCTTCAGATTCTTGGCGATAAATTTCTGACCGCCGACCATCTGATTGTGCAAGTCACTGCCTTCGATGGCATTCTCAATAATCAGATCAAACTCGGTGCCGCCATTCTTTTCGCGAAGCTCATAAGTCACGGTGCACGGGTCGTCTTTGAGGTTGGTCATTTTGAATGTGTGGCTGTAGCGATGCGGCGGCTCAAACGCCAGGACGTCACCAACCACCATGGCAATCTTACGGTTCGGATGAACCATTCTCATGCGCACACCGGCCTTCAGACCATCCTTGGTGTCGCATATGCTGCCAAAGAAGAATGGTAGCGGCTTGTCTGTCGCCACAAGGATCGACCACACGGTTTCTATCGGCGCCTCAATATAGGTTCTATGGATCGACTTCTCGGCATAATTTGGTGTCTCAGTCATTTTCCTCGTCCCGTTTGCGTTTGGTATTTGTTTTGGCGACGTGTTCGGCCGCTTGCTTGATGAAACTCAACCGATCCGCCCAGGCCTCACTAAAGGAGTCGATCCATCTCTCCTGGATCGCCTTGATCGGCATCGCGTTGAGGTAAAGGCGGCGCGTGCGGCCATCTTTCTGGCTGATCAAAAGCTCTGCTTCCTCGAGAACTTTCAAATGGTTCATGATCGCGATCCGGCTGACATCGAAAGCCTTGGCGAGCTCGCCAACGCTTTGCCCTGGTTTGTCTCGCACAAGGTCCAGAATGCGGCGACGCGTATGATGCGCCAAAGCATGGAAGACCAGATCCATATCATCATTAGTAATCATGTAATTACTTAATTACATATTGACGCTTGAGTCAACGGTACTTCTGAAGACCTCTTTTTTTGGATTCACATCGCGGAGACCGTGACCGCAAACTTCTCCTAGAAGTCTACGGCGCGCCCTGCTTTTTCCCAGTCGCCATAGCGGACGCGCTCTGCGCTAGGCCCACCTTTTTCTGTCGAGCGCTGATCATCAAGCTTTTTTTCTTTTTCTTCTTGCGCTTTACGACGCTCTGCAGCTTCTGCAATCGCCCGCTGTGCAGCGGGAGTGAGGGTTTTATCTGTGACGAATTTGTCATCTGTCATATTTGAGACTCCCGGATCTATTAACTAAACCATATATCTTCCACGACAGAACGTACTGCTTAGATCTCAACCTGCAAGGAACTGCCTGAAATGGGGACAGCCAAAACTTTTATGCTACTCGCGGCGCTAACCGCTCTGTTCATGGCTGTCGGATTTCTTGTCGGCGGCGTCATGGGTATGGGCATTGCGTTTGTCATTGCGGGCGGCTTGAATCTGTTCTCATACTGGAACGCAGACAAAATTGTGCTGCGCATGCAGGGCGCGCGGGAAGTTGATGACCAGGATCGCAGCCCCGTCATTCGCACCTTTGTGAATGACACGAAAGCGCTCGCCCAGTCCGCGGGTATGCCTGAACCAAAAATCTACATCATGGAGACTGAGCAACCTAACGCTTTTGCGACAGGCCGTGACCCGAAACATGCGGCAGTCGCGGCAACCACCGGATTGCTCAATATTCTGTCTCGCGAAGAGACTGCCGGCGTCATGGCGCATGAACTGGCGCATGTTCAAAATCGCGACACGCTAACCATGACCGTGACCGCGACCATCGCAGGCGCCATTGGGATGCTGGCCAATTTCGCCTTGTTCTTCTCCAATCGCGAGCGCGGCGGCATAATAACTGGCATCGCGATCATGATCTTTGCGCCGATGGCGGCGGGTCTCGTCCAGATGGCGATTAGTCGCTCCCGCGAATATGAAGCTGACCGGCGCGGCGCCGAGATTTGCGGCAACCCGCTTTGGCTCGCTGCCGCCCTAGCGAAGATCGACCGCGGCGCCCGCGCGACTGTCAATCGCCGGGCCGAGCAGAACCCGGCCATGGCGCACATGTACATCATGAACCCGCTCGCTGGCCGACGCGGTGACAGCATGTTCTCGACTCATCCTGCAACACAAAACCGGATAGAATCTCTGCAGCGCCTGGCTGCTGAAATGGGGGTTGAGCCGTCAAGTGTTCAACCTCGCCGCGCAGCAGGCCCCTGGGGTTGAGCGGCGCATACGCCCGCCTCGCCGCTGCGCAACTTCTGATGACGGTGCTCGAAGAGCGGCGGACCTTGGATGAGGCGCTTGCCACTACAGACTCATTCAACAATTTGAGCGGTCCGGACCGCGGATTTGCCCGTGCGATGGCCAGTGCCGGTTTGCGCCATCTTGGCCGTATCGATATCGGACTAGCACCGTTCCTGGATCGTCCGCTCGAAACAGCGCCGCCGCCCTCGCGCGCGCTGCTCAGAATTGGCGCGGCGCAGGCATGGATTTTGGAAACACCGGACCATGCCGTGGTCGGCGAAACCGTTTCAGCTGCCAAACTCTGGCCACGCGCCCAGAGGGCGACCGGTTTTCTGAATGCCGTGCTGCGAAAAACTGTTGCTGACAGGGCTGCTTTTGACGCCGCTCCCATTCAGGCATTGTGGCCGGACTGGCTGAACACAATCATCGTGCAAGGCTTGGGCGCGGAAGCGGCAGCAGGATTGGCGCGGGCTCAAATCCTGCAGCCCCATACATGTCTCACACCAAAGGATGGTGACGCCGCCGGACTGGCGACCAAAGTTGAAGGCGCTGTCGTCGCAGGGTGTTCTGTAGAAGTTAAAGGCGCGACCATCGATGCCCTGCCCGGCTTCGAGGAAGGCGATTGGTGGGTACAGGACGTTGCTGCAACTTTGCCAGCCCGCCTATTGAATACCAAAGCGAATGAGGCGGTGATCGACATTTGCGCCGCCCCTGGTGGCAAGACCATGCAGCTCGCAGCGACAGGCGCTTCGGTTACGGCCGTCGACCGGTCCAAGCCGCGTCTGAAACGCCTAAAGCAAAACCTTTGGCGGACCGGCTTCAAAGGCCAGGTCGAGGTGGTTCAAGCTGACGCAACCAATTGGAAACCGAGTGAGCCAGTCGACAAAATTCTCGTCGACGCGCCATGCTCGGCCCTCGGAACCCTCCGGCGACATCCGGAAGGAGCGTGGATCAAGTCGCCAGATGATGTGACACGTTTTCCTGATATTCAGGAACGGTTGTTGCGCTCCAGTCTCGACATGTTGAAACCCGGCGGCACATTGATTTATTGTGTTTGGTCTCC
>CAYGUD010000042.1:1395-12157 GCA_964352865.1 uncultured Hyphomonas sp. | reverse complement strand
GCGATATACTTCGGCAGGGTGGGTACACTTTATTCGACGCCTCCATCGGGCTCGAATTCGCGAATGGGAAGTACTCGCTCCTGCTCGCTGGGCGCAACTTGTCGGACAAAGAGTACCGCACCCAAGGTTTCGATTTGTCAGACAGTCTCGGCTACCAGCTTGGCTATTACGGTGCGCCGCGAACCGTGAGCTTGACCGCTTCCGTTCGCTATTAAGGCCGTTTGACATGTCACGTGTAGATAGCGATACGAAGGCGGTGCTCCGCGACCTGGACGCGATCAAGCCGCTGTCAAAAGGTGATCCGGATATTGCAGTCGTCCGCAGAGCCTATGACGAGGTATTCGCGGCTTGGACGGCGCCTGCGCTCAAAAAAACCAATGAGCATTGGGTATCAAATTGCGCGCTCGGCGCCGACCGAGAAGCGTTGATGATTGAGCCCGCCAGCAGCAACCCGGATATTGGGACCTTGGTCTTGATCCATGGCGGAGGATGGTCGCTTGGTACAGCCGTGAGCTATGCGCCGCTGGGTCGTTGGTTATGTGCCGAGACTGGAATGCGGGTTCTGGTTCCAGACTTCCCTCAAGCACCTGAGCACACCGCGCCAGCTGCCTTTGACGCGCTGACGTCATTTCTTGAGTGGACTGCATCCAAATACGGTTCAGATATCAGCTTGGTTGGTGATAGCGCTGGCGGAAACCTTGCCGCCGTGCTGTCAAATCATCCGCCGGACGGTGTCCAGATCAAAACACAAATCCTGCTCTATCCGGTCATCGATTTGCGGCCAGAAGCGAATTACAAGTCGCGCATCAAGTTCGGACGCGGCCGCCATTTTCTGACCGCAGATGGAATCGCCGGCGCAGCGGCCCAGTATTGCGGCGAGAACGTTGATCCAGTCTCGCCGCGTGTCAGTCCAATTCTTGAAAAGAATTTCGTCCACACGCCGCCCACCAGGATCCTCATCCCGGAATTTGATCCACTCTATGATGAGTGTCTCGCTTACGCGCAGGTACTCAAGAAGCACCAAGTTGAAACGAAAGTCGTGGTTGCCGATGGAACTATACACGGTTGTGCATCGTTCAACGGCCGTATCCGAAGTGCGCGATTGGCCTTACTAGAAGTATGCTCGGCGCTGTTGTGACTCCGGCGGCCCGAAAGATGCGGCGGGAATAGAACAACCTCCGCTCCTGAGATCTTACAGCGATCTCTTAATGTTCGGTATTAGGAAACAGCCGGGGGGAGAGAAAATCGAATACTGTCATCGCCCCGTTCATATAAGCGACAAGAGCATTGATTTCATAAGGTTTTTGTTCGGCTGATGCCACTGAAAAATGGCGCTCAATGTATCACATCAGTTCCTTTGACAATTCCCAGCATACTCATCCTGCGTCGTTCGAACGCGGTACAACATGATGGGTGTGGACACATCGGTTGCAAGACCCGTAAGCTAAGTCTGTGTTTTTAATTGATTTCCCTCCGCGACTTCTGCGCGCTGCTCTTATGGCCATTGGCCTGAGTGTGGTGATTGCGGTCGCAAGCGCGCAAACGCCAGCTGACCTCGAGCAACAGATTGCGGCGCTTGAGGAGATTGACGTTGCAACTGAAGAAGAACGACAACTCACCCAAACGATCCTTCAGGATGCGCGGAATGAAATTCAGAGCACATTGGAACTCACAGCTCGTGTCGATTCGTATGTCGATCTGCGAGACAATCGATCTTCAATCGTCGCTGAGGTGAATCAAGAGTTGCAAGAGGTCCAGGCGCGACCAGCATTTCCTGATCTGCCTGAAACGAGCCAGGCTTTGCAGGACCGCTTGAATGTTCTTCAATCAGAGCGGAACGCCCTTTCAGATGCACGGGAATTGATGCTGGAGCGGCGTGCGAGCCTCTCTGGAAGAGTTTCTGCGATTGCAGAGGAGCTCGCCACAGCGCGCCGCGCCTTGAGTGAGCTTGTTGAGACGCCGCGTGTCGCAGACAGCGCAGAGCAAAGCTTGGAGGAGCGTGCTCAAAACCTCTTGCTGCGCGCGCGCATAATGGCTCGTCGCGCTGAGATTCGTGACCTGCAACGCGAATTGCAGACCATACCCGACCGACAATTGATTGCTTCGGCGCGCATCGCTTTGTCGAATGCAGAGATCGAGGCATTGGACAGTGAAATCGTGCTTATCCAGCAGCGTTTGTCGGATGTGCGAATGGACCAAGCGGATACAGCCATAGAGCAGGCCCTTCAAAATCAAGCCTCTGCCGCTGGCATTGATGGGGTCGAAGCCATCGCTGTGGAAAATTTGGAGCTTGCCACGATGCTAAAGGCGATGGCCGACGAAGGCTTGACGATTGAGCAGAGTATCAAATTGAGCAATCAGCAAACGCGTCAAATTCGTCAGCAAGCTGATACGGTTGAGCGCATTCTGGCTACGGGACGGGTAACCAACGAAGCGGCGACCTTGTTGCGGCAACTGCGAAGCAAATTACCTTTTGAGCAAGCATTGCGAGAAAGGGTCAACGCGGCGGTCGAAAACCGGACTGGAATCCAATTAGATCTTATCCTTTGGCAAGACGAATTGAGGTCATTGGATAATTCTGCGCCTGCTGTTTTGTTTCAAAGTCCCGAAGATGCATCTGGCAATAGCCAGCCTGATGAGACAATCAATCCTGCGCTCGTGGCAGACTCCCCGTCGCTTGATGTCTTGCGTCACCGGGAAACTTTATTGTCCAGCCTGATCACCTCAGGACGTGACCAATTGGATCGGCTGACGGATAAAGAGATTGCTCTGCGCGAAACCCTCACAGAGACGCAAAACCTGCGGACAACGCTAGACCGTCGATTGTTATGGCTGCCTTCCAACGTCCCGGCACTATCGGGGTGGCCGGCAAGCGTTATCGCAGGCGTTGGCTGGATGGCATCACCTGATATGACGCAAGGTCTCGTTCAAAATTTGGAGCGGACCGGATTCAATAAGTTCGGCGTGGCGATTATTTGTATCGTGATTGCCCTGGTGATTTTCTTGAGCAGAAGGCGCCTGCAGAGCTGGCTGGATGACTTAAACGATGCTGTCGGAAAAGTTGCACGCGACAAGTATTTAACGACGCCGGCTGCCTTGGCCATTTGCTTCGTTATGGCGTTGCCAATTCCGCTAATTCTTTCGTCGCCGGCGATCCCCTTTTTGTTTGAAGCTGAGCTCAATCCTTTGCTGAAGGCGATGTCGATTGGGCTGTGCAGCCTCGCAACCGTATGTCTTGGCGTGTTCACGATTTTGGGCCTAAGCCGCGAAGACGGCGTCTTGGCGAGACACTTCAATTGGAATGATCGAGCGCTCCGGGCATTGCGCCGCACCCCGAGCTGGCTGATCTGGATTTCGGTGGCAACAGTACTTGTGTTCACGACAGCTCAAGCGACTTTGCAGCCGGATGTTCAGCACGGGTTGGGCATGCCCGCATTCTGCCTGCTCTCCTTGAGCATTGCTGCGATCGGCTATGGTGTGTTCCGGTTTGATCGCGGTGTCGCTGAAGAGGTGATTTCTGAGGGCCTCAATGACGGCATTCTCTTCCTTGGGCTCATTGGGTTTGTCTTCGTGCCGCTGATTATCGGCGTTCTGCCATTGCTAGGCTATTATGATACCGCCGTTGTTCTGCAGGGCCGCGTCTTGCAAAGCGCTTTCATGTTATTGGCGCTCGCCTTGTTGTTTGGGGTTATCCGCCGCCTGTTCATTATCGCGCAGCGCCGGCTTGCATTGCGGACAGCACTGGAGCGCCGCGCACGGCTTGCGGCTGAACGGGCCGAACGCGAGGAAAGCGGCGAAGGTGAGCATGATGACGAGGACAGCATCTATCTTCCCGTTTATGACGAGTATTTGTAGTCAGAACGTCAACGCATATCAAATCAAACGCGGCGATTGCTTTTATACCTGATTGGGGCTGGTGCGCTGGCCGGTTTCTTCGCGATTTGGGCTGCGGTGTTACCTGCTCTCGGTATCGCTAATGATATCACGCTTTGGACCGGTACCGAGATGGTTGATGGTGTGAGAGCATCCAAACCCGTCACTGTCTGGAATATCATTCTATTTTTCGGTTTCATCATTGCCGGCATAGTTGCTGCCTACAATATCCGAGGTGCATTGGAGATCGGCCCCTTTCAGCGGCTCAAGCTAAGTCCAGGGTCACGGTACGCAATTCATACAATTATTGGCTATTTTCTGGTCGGCGCAGGCATCGTGGCGGGCTTTCTTCAGCTCGGTGTCGACTGGTCGCGCCTGCAATGGATCATTGCGGCCCTCGGCGTTGGGCTCGGTTTTGGCTTGCAGGAGATTGTCGCCAACTTCATCTCCGGTCTGATCATTCTGTTCGAACGCCCCGTGCGCGTAGGGGACACAGTTACGATTGGAGAGCTGGAAGGCACGGTCACGAACGTCGCGATCCGAGCCACCACCGTGAAGGATTTTGACAACCGGGAAGTGCTGCTTCCAAACAAAGCGATCATTACCGAGAATGTAACCAATTGGACATTGCGAGACTCAATTATGAGAATCATCGTTCCGATTGGCGTCGCCTATGGCTCCAATGTCGTCGAGGTGCGCGATTTGTTGATGAAAATTGCGTTGGAGGAAGATGATGTGTTGGATACACCCGAGCCCAAAGTCTTCTTCATGAACCATGGCGATAGCTCGCTCGATTTCGAAATACGCGTGTTCATTTCCAATCCGCGCAAAAGATTCCGCGTTCGCCATGAACTTAATCTGGCCATCAATTCAGCGCTCACCGAGGCTGGAATTGAAATTCCGTTCCCACAGCGTGATCTTCACATTAAGCCCAGTTAGGGTGTTGACGCATGGACGAGGCGCTTGGTTCTGATTTTGGGTCGGACCAAATCTGATGATAATTCCTTGACCACAAATCGTCGTAAATCACGCCTAATCAGAGTAGATAGTCCTACAGCCAAACACCGAACTGGAATTCTGATTGTTCAACTCAGATCGAAAACTGACGGAACCTGCCGTTTTCTACGCGATTGGAGATGTGCATGGTGAGGCGTCGCGATTGCGCCGATTGCACAAGCTGATCGAGGAGCGGCATGATATTTTATATGCCGGGCGCAAGATGCGGCTGATTCATCTGGGAGACTATGTTGATCGGGGCAGCGACAGCGCTGGCGTCATCGAGACCTTGATGAGCGCGCAAGGTCGTCTGGGTGATGACTGCATCTGCTTGCAAGGCAATCACGAGGCCATGATGCTCGGTGGTTTGGAAACCGCGGCGTCACCCGATTACGATAACTGGCTGATGAACGGCGGAAAAGATACGGTGGCGAGCTATCATCGTGCGGACGCGTTTCCGATCCCGAAATCGCATATCACGTGGCTAAAAACGCTTCCCAAGATTCACATTGAAGCGGATCGGCAGCTCATATTCGTTCATGCGGGCATCAATCCAGTCGATTTTCCGGACGACCGCGAGGAGGTCTATCTGTGGACCCGGTCGCGTCGGTTTTTCGATACCGCCAAATGGGAGAATTCGAGGCTGAATGGCTGGACCGTGGTGCACGGACATACACCCACTGACGACTTCTATCCGGAACAGGTTCACGCCCGCGCTTCGCGCATCAATATCGATACAGGAGCAGTCTTCGGAGGACGCTTGACTGCAGCCGTGTTCGACGGTCAGGCGCCGGTCAGTTTCATTTACGCCTAGTCGGTAATGCAGCCATACTCAGTCTGGCGCAGCGCGATTTCTGGAATCCACACTTCTTCCTCAAGCTCGGTCAGAGTGCCTTCGCTTTGAAGGGTCTGCAGTTCGGCGGACGAGAGAGCGAGTGCAGCACAGGCATCCGCATTCTGACCGGTCTTGTGAAAGACGATCGCTGCAGTCTTCAAAGTCCCAGCATAGTCGCGGCGATGGCCAGGCGTTTCTGGAAAATCAGCTATGACGCTCCGCCGTATGTCGAGTGCCTCTTCAGTGGCTGTCAGCGCGGCGGAGGTGTCACCGAATTCGACTTCCACGCGGCCCAGCATCTCCAATTGGGTGGCGACATAGCCGCGCCCAGATGCGTCCTTCGGATCTCCATCTCGCAGGGTTTGCGCAATGCGGACCGCTTCCCGGCCGCGATCGAGGGCTTCGGGTCCATTTCCGAGTTGCAAATGCGCCATCACAAGCGGGCCGAGCGACGTCATCTTCTGGAGATTGTAATAGTATGCAGAAGCATCCGACTCGAGGATGGTGTCATAATTGGCGATGGAAAACTCCAATGGTTCAACGGCGTCCGCCCAGTTTTGGATGTCCGTATAGGCTTCGCCTTCTAGCCGTGCAAAATAGGCGAGGCGTGAATTGCGGCGCTGGGGTTCCTCGTCATACGTGCTCGCCGCCAGCTCTTGTCTGAACCGTTTCGCCTCGGCGATCGCGGTCTCATAATCGTTCTCAAACATCAGAATCTTCACGCGATCGGTCCGTGAGTTCCACAGACGGAAATAAAGGCGGGTTTCATCTGCGCCGGGCAGGGTCATGCCGCGTTCGACCAGAGCGAGGCCCTCCTCATTGGTTTTTCGCGCAGAAGCAACGTCGAGTTGGTATGTAAGTTCCTGGTTTGCCTTGAGCCGCTTGACCCACGCCATTTCATCAATCACGGCAACTGTGTCTGGCGTGCGCTCCAACAGCGTATCCAAGGCTTGTTCGGCTTCCAGTAACAGGCTGTAGGAGGTTTCAGTGTCGCCGAAGTTCGCGACGCCAAGCCCGCCATATAGATCCGAAAGACGCGTGTTCTGGATGGCGACGTCCAGAAGGACATCGTCGGGTGCGTTGGGGTCAGATGCCAATTCCGCCACATAGTCCTTGACGATGCCCGCAAGGTTCTGGCGCGCCTCTAATGTGCCGGGAATTTGCTCAATCGCATCATACACGTCGATAATGACGGTTTTGCTCAGCGAGCGGGCTTGCTCAAACCGGGCATTGGCACCGGCCAGCGCCGTTTCAGCGCGATTGTACTGGTAGGCCGTCACGCCGAGCGCACTGGCCAGTCCGACAAACGCAACCACGCCGACGAAAACGGCGACTGCGTTTCTGCGCAGGAACTTCGCAAACCGATACGATGATCTGTTGCCGCGCGCATCCACGGGATAGCCCGCGCGCTCATTGCTGAGGTCTTCGGTCAAGGCATCGACAGACGGATAGCGATCCTGCGGCGCATGGGCGGACGCTCTGGCAATAATGGCTTGAAGATCGGCATTGATGGTCTGGTCTTGCAGCAGCGACTCGAGCAGTTTTCCCAGTGAGTATACATCGGAGAGCGTATTCGAAGGCGCGCCTTCTGCGCGTTCTGGTGCGCCATATCCAGGCGTGAAACTAAGCGACGTAAGCGACTTGCTGTCGGAGCTCGCATGTTCTGTAAGTAAGTCATCATCGGCTTGCGGCTTGGCGATTCCGAAATCGATCAGCTTCACAGTACCAGACTTGGTGACGAGAACATTGGACGGCGTTATATCGCGATGGACAATCAGGTTCTGGTGCGCGTGTCGGACGGCTGCGCAGACATCGCGAAACAACCAGACGCGATCTGCGACATCCAGGTTCCGCTCGTCTGCCCAGTCGGTAATCGGTTTTCCGTCCACATATTCCATGACGAAATAAGGCGACCCATCTTCCAGCGCTCCGCCATCCAGCAAACGCGCAATGTGCGGGTGGGTGAGATCCGCAAGAATCTGGCGCTCGCGTTCGAACCGCGCGATCAGGCTTTTGCTCAGGACACCGGGGCGAATGACTTTGATTGCGGCGGTTTGTTGGAAGTCGCCTGTATCGCGCTCTCCGCGATAGACAGCGCCCATCCCGCCGCGACCGATCAGTTCGCCAATCTTGTAGGACCCGGCGCGCTCGGGGGCTGGCATTTCACCCATGTCGCGATTGGCGCCGCCGGTTCGCAGGACACCGCCCGCAGATCCGTCCGCATTCAGCAAAGAGACCACCCGGTCGAACAGGGCGGCGTCAGCCCCGGTCTGCGCTTTCAACCAGTCGAGTCGATCGCCGCTCGCCTGTTCAAAAGCCTCTGATACGAGCGCGAGTGCGCGTTGCTCCAGCGAGTCATCCCCTGACATCATGACCTTCTTTCATTGCATCGAGGAGCCAGGCTCTGGCGACGCGCCATTGGCGCTTCACCGTCGACTCCGATGTCCCAACCACTTCCGCTATTTCAGGTAGGCTCATGCCGCCAAAGTAACGAAGCTCTACGATGCCTGCTTTGTCGGCATCTATAACCGCCAGGCGGATCAGCGCTTTTTCGAGTACGTCGATGTCCAGCCTTTGCTCGACGCCTTCCAGTCGCGTCACCAGCGTGACTTTATGATGGTGTCGCTTGCCCGACTTTTTCTTTCTCGCATGATCGATCAACACCCGCCGCATGGCGCGCGCTGAGAGGGCCAGGAAATGACTTTTGTCGACCCAGTCGATTTGATCCAGCCGAATGAGCCGCAATGTGGCTTCATTTACGAGATCGCCGGTGGACAGAGAATTGTTGCTTTCAGCCCTTAGGAGTGCTGCGGAGACTTGCCGCAATTCGCTGTACAACAGCGTGAACAGCTGGTCCCGCGCGCCTGTGTCGCCCGATCTCCATGCTTGTAATAGCTCTTTTGAATTTGTCGCGCTCAAACCGTTCGTCCTACCCCATGCCTCAGAGACTAGGGACAAAAATCTCTCAAACACAAGGGCTAACGCTTTTGGGGATGGCGATTTTTAGACGCTGACCCGGTTCTCCCAATTCCTGCGCCTACTCAAGTATGGCCCGCTTTTCAGAGGGCGTGCCGCACAAGGCTAACGAGGTGAAAGGTCGATCAAATGAGACATGCACTAACGCTCTTCCCGCTCTTGCTGGTACCGGTCCTGGTCTACAATCTGATCGCGATTTTCGGAGGTGGGGGCGGCGAAGCTGCTATTTCGCCCGCGTTATCCAGCCTCGATAGCAGTCTCATCAGGATGCCGATGATCTCCGGGGTGAGATGGGAATTCAGTGTCGGTGACGGCATTCTGTTTCTTGGCTTTGTGATGCTGTTTATCGAGGTCATTAAAGCCACCAGCACGCGCTCAACAGCGATCATCAATCACGCGGCTTCGATGTTTGTGCTGATGTTCTGCGTCTTCGAATTCTTGTTGTTCAAGAGTTTCGCGACATCAGAATTCTTCATGCTGACGATGATGTGCTTCCTGGATGTCCTTGCTGGAGCCATGGTCACGATCGTTTCCGCCCGCCGCGACTTTGGCGTTGGCGACGGATTTACCGGGTAAGTGACAGCGCCCGGAGATTTTCTTTGACCCGATCCCCCACAACTCTGCGCCTTCCCCAATAGACGGGCAATTTGAGGACAACACCATGTCGGAGACCTTGAACACTATTCCACCAGAAGCGTGGCCACTGATCGAGCTGCTATTCAACATTACGATGGTCAGCGTCGCGGTTTGGCTCGCGATCACGGTTTTTGTCTGGTGGCGGCGGAGTGCGTCCAACCTGACGCCAGTCAATGCTGGTGGCAAAAACAAGAACGCACAGCCTGATTTTCTATCCGTAGACAAAAGAGCGCGCGCTGAGGCGATCGAGCGCGGGGAAAGCTTCGACAAGGAGATTGAACGCCGCGAACGCGAGGAAACCCGTGCGGCCGCTCGGGCGCATCGCCCGCGGACGACTGTGGGTCAGAGGCTCGCGCGGTTTGTCAGTTTCTTCATGTCGCTCTTCACGCTTGCGACCATGATTTTCGGTGCGATTTTCCAGGTCAGCCGCATGGGAGATATGATGCGCGAATACTCGACGACTGAGCGCATCCTCACCGTGATCCAGAACCATCCGATCTCGTTCTCGGTCGCTGGGCTCGTCATCTTGTTCCAGATCTATCGCTTTTACGTTGACCGCAATTGGCAGGAGGGCTGATCAATGTCTTCAGAACCACTCGTACTTACTGATCCAGACCTTCTCGCAGAATTTGTCCGCGAGAGTGAATTCAAGGCTTTCTTCGAAAAGCGCTTTGCAACGCCTCCAGATCTCGCCGCCTTGATGTTTCGCAACGGTGAATTGATCGACACATTCAAGGGCGCGCACTTCTCTGTTGGCGGCTTGGCAACGGCTGTGAAAAGCGTCGTTGGCGGCTCGACACACATCGCGCTCATGCTCGCAGACCTCAAGCCGTTCCCGGTTACATTCCCGGTCGCCGCATTATCCAAAGACAGTGTCGAGATTGCCGGCGTGGCGACGCTTGAGCTTCAGCTGAATCCGGATCGCCCTGCCAATATTCTGGGATTGATGGGCGGGGTCTCGCGCCAGCAAACGACTGAAGAAACAGGCGATGTTCCGGTGACCGGCAAGACCGCGCTTACGCGTATGGACGTCATCGAACGCATCGCGCCGCACTTCAATGATCGCGTCTTTGAAGCGGCAATCGGCCGGGTCAACGCGGACGAAATCCGCGGGGATACGGGTCTGCAGGACAAGATACAGGCTGATCTAATGACTGAGGTTGAGCGCATTTGCGGCGACCTTGGTGTTATGGTTCGTTCCGCAAGCGTTACCTGGGCGATGAATGCGGTCGAACGCGAACAGTTGGAGCGAGCGCAGGTTGAACGCCAGCAAGAGGCGCTTGATTACGAGCTGGAATTGCTGACCCGCCAAGTCGACCGCCAGTCAGAAGCCACACGGATTAAGGTTACTTCCAATGTCGATCTCGCGAAGCTGGAGAGCGCCAGCGAGGACGAGTTGGCGCAGATGGTGCTGAAAAGCGAGGTTGAATTCCTCGATGCACGGGA
>CAYGUD010000042.1:0-1385 GCA_964352865.1 uncultured Hyphomonas sp. | reverse complement strand
GGAAGAAGCAACCCGCCGCCAGGAAATGCAGGCGCTTGCGCATGAGATCGAAGTGCTTCGCACAGAACGCGCGGCTAAGATGGAGGGCGACCTTGCTGAAACCACCCATCTCACCGATCTCACAAAGGAAGCGGCGAGGCTACGCAATACTGAGCGCGATATCGAACTGCTGGACGCGAAACACATCGCGAAGATGAAAGAGGTCGGCGCGTTTTCTGATCAGGATATCGATGATCGCAAGCAACGCATGGACCTGGAAATCAGCAAGATCGCTGCGAAGCAATCTGCCGACAATCTGCGTACGCTGATGGAGCTGGAGCAGGGGGTCGAAGACCAGAAGGCGAACCGGGATATCAAGGTTTCCGGCGCCGCAACA
The DNA here is from genome assembly GCA_964352865.1 of uncultured Hyphomonas sp. Classification (GTDB taxonomy): domain Bacteria; phylum Pseudomonadota; class Alphaproteobacteria; order Caulobacterales; family Hyphomonadaceae; genus Henriciella. The sequence goes on along the minus strand of CAYGUD010000042.1, from coordinate 1,009 downwards.
GCCAACAAGATTGCCGAAAGCAAAGCCGACGCGGACAGCCGCGTTGCGCAGTTGCAAGCTGGTGCCAAGATGACACCGGAACAGATCATGGCGATCAATGCTGGCTTGTCGCCTGATGTTGCCGATGTTCTCAAGGAACAAGCGCGTGCCAATGCCAAAGCTGGCGACGATACGATGGACTCGATGCGTGAGCTTATCAAAGGCGCCGCGGAGGAGCGTGCGGCGAGCCGTGATCATGAGTTGAACATTCTCAAAGCCGGTATGGCTGGGGCAAGCGGCGTCGCCCATGGTGCTGGCGGCAAAGCGGGCGGGAATGCAATCGAAGGCCTGAGCGAAGCGCCAGCCACGGTGGATTGCCCGAAATGTGGACGAACGATGCCAGCCAAGGCCAATTTCTGTACTGGCTGCGGTCACAAGATGCGGACCTGATCATGCCGCTCGCGACTGCCTCAACCCACATGCCGCGTCGGACGCAGGAGCCGTGTTGCTATACGGCAGCCGTAGACGTCGATGCAACATTCTGCGGAGACTGCGGCAAGCCGCTCGTTCGGTGCATGGCTGTCGAGGAATGCGGAGGCTTGTTAGACGATGCAGGTCTGTGCACGGTCTGCGTATCACCGCATGTTCAGGTCGATTCTGGAGCGCTGAAAGTTGCCAGTGTCGGCGGGGCGGTCGCGCTTCCGGTTTCGATTGCCAACGTATCCGTGGTTGGACGTCCGATTTTCGTGACGCGCGTGTGGAGCCGAGAGGCGTCCAGCGAATGGCGACCCGAGAGCCTTGGCTGGGAACGTCTCGATGCTGGACAAGCGCGGCCGGTATCGATCACGGCGAACAAGCTAGACCGCGCCGGGGCGCACAGTATTGAAATCCTCGTGGAGGTTGCCAGTCGCTGGCGGTGGCGTCAGGAGCGCTACGCTTTTGCCGCCGCGCTTCGTTTGCACGTCAAAGCAGAAGACAAATCCGTTGGCCCGACCGTCACGCATGGCGGGCAGGAAGCGGGTCACGGCAA
>CAYGUD010000041.1:0-12178 GCA_964352865.1 uncultured Hyphomonas sp. | reverse complement strand
CAAGGCGACTGAAAATCAGTTGCAAACGAGGCCCGAAGAAAGCCGATAGAAATCACCGCACTAATGCCATCTGACTAGTCCGTCGACGCTGCGAGACGCATGGCGTAAATATCATCCAGCTGCTCATCCATCACGGCTGCCACCATGATCACGGTATCAACTGACTTCAAAAACCAGTCCTGATCGACTTTGTCGAAATCATCGCTTGGCTTGTGATAATCCGGATGATCTTCGACCCCAAAATAGAGATGCGGGATTCCGGCGCGGAAAAAAGCGGCATGGTCCGATAGCTGGGTCCAGTCCTCCCGTCCGTCGCCTTCGTCAAAGCCCATTTGCAGATCTACAGGTGCCTGTGCAGCGAGGTCAGCGAGGATCGGTTTCATTTCTGGCCAGTGATGGCTTCCTGAGGCCCACAATTTCCCGTTATCGCCGCGCGAAAGCATATCAAAATTGATATTCAGCGCGACATTGTCGAGCGGCTGATGCGGCGCTGCGACGAACGCAATCGAGCCACCGAGACGATCTTCTTCAGCATCAAAGGCCACGAAAATGACGTCATGCTTTGGGGGATTTTCGATAAAGTATTCCGCCGCCGCGAGCAGGCCGACTGTGCCAGAGGCATTGTCATCAGCGCCATTATATATCTCGCCATCAATTACACCGACATGATCGTAATGCGCCGTGATGATCATCGAAATCTCACTCTCGCCCGTGCCGGCAATCTGACCGATAATATTCGTGCCGGCTTTTTCAGGCTCAGTATCCGCGCCGGTGTCCGGATCGGCAAAAGGCCCGTAAGTAAAAGGATGCTCATAACTCTCGCCTGCGGGGGCAACGCCAAGCGCTTCGAACCGCTCGATGATCATCGCGCGGGCGCGGGCATTTTCGTCCGTTCCGACTTTTCGCCCCTGCATCTCATCAGCGCTCAACGCTTCGAGCATCTGGATGGCCGGCTTGGCTTTAAAGTGCTCCGGCTGATAGCTTGTAGCAGACTCGCAAGCCACGAGCCCGATCGCCAATACGGCGCCTGCAATCAATCTAATGTCCATCACGTCTTGTCCTCGTATTCTGGTTTTTGGGCTCGCCAATCAGGCCGTCAAAAAATCACGCTTACCAATACTCACGCCTTGGTGGCGCAGCAATGCGAAAGCGATGGAGGCGTGAAAATGCAAGTTGGGCAAAACAAAAGTCGATAAATATTGGCGCCCTTCCCAGTTTACGGTCATCGGTCCAAGCGGGATTTCCAACACTTGCTGCGCACTCGCATTCAAGGCGGCATCATCGACGCCTTGAACGAAGGCATTGGTCGCTTCCAACCGCGCGGTAATCTCGTCGATACTGGTTTCGGTATCGGGGAAGCTCGGCATTTCTAAGCTCGCCAGCCGGGCCGCACCGCGCGCCGCCGTTTCTGCCGCCATTTGATACTGACGCAGCAGAGGGTGCATATCCGGAAACAGGCGAGCCGACAGGAGAACATGTTCCTCAATCTCTCGTTCGGCGGCATAGGCTTTGGCTTTTTTCAACGAACCAGCCATGGCGGGCAGGATTTGTCCGGCCGCCGATTTCATCATGTACGCGATCATTTCACTCATCAACTTCTCCAAATATGTCTTGTTCGACAGCTCGCTGCCAAATTTGTTGCTGCAAGGCGTTTGTTGACGCCCCGCTTTCGCTCCGATGCGACCTCACTTCTGGTCAATCGGAACAATGTGCGCTTCCGCCATATACTCGATAGACCGCATTTCATGCAGCCGACTCGCCGTGCGCTGAAACTCGAAACTGCCATCGCCTTCCGGATACAAGACTTCTGGTTCAGCTGCGGCACTGGCCACCAGTTTGACTTTCGCCTCATAGAGCGTGTCGATCAGGGTCACGAAGCGCGCGGCTTCATTGCGCTTGGTCGGTTGCAGGACAGGGATATTCTCAAGCAGGACTGTGTGAAACGTCGCTGCGATGGCGCGATAATCTTCGGCCCAAAGCGGCTGCGCGCACAGCTCATCAAACGTGAACCGTGCCACACCGGCGGCTTCACGGGTGACCGGAACTTTGCGGCCTTTGACAGTCAGCATGCAGCTCTGCGGCGTAGCGCCGAGTGTTAAACGCTCAAACGCCCGGTCAAGGGCTGCGGCGCCTTCTTCGACGGGATACCAGACGGGTGCTTCAGTCAGGCGCTCAAGACGATAATCTCGTTCAGATGCCAGCTCGAAAATTTCCGACCGGTCTTTTAGCAAATCGATGAAGGGCAAAAACAAGTGGCGATTAAGACCATGCTTATACAGCTCGTCAGGGTGTCGATTTGACGTCGCCACAACAGTGACACCGCGCTTGAACAGATCTTCAAACAAGCCGGCCAGAATCATCGCATCTGCAATTTGAGTCACTTGAAACTCATCAAAACAGATCAGCTGCGCTTCGGCGGCGAACTGTTTCGCGACTGGGAAAATCGGATTGGACACATCGCGGCGTTTGCGGGCTTCGTTCAGTCGGTCCTGCACGCGGCCCATGAATTCATGGAAATGCACGCGCATCGCTTTGACCGGCGCTTCGGCATAAAACAAGTCCATCAGCATCGACTTACCGCGGCCGACACCGCCCCACAGATAAAGACCCTGGGCGGGCTTGGGTTTGGAGAACCACCCCCCCTTCCCACGCGCACCAAGCCGCGCCAGCACATCATCCAGCTTCAGCGCGGCTTCCATCTGCGCCGGGTCCCGCGTCAGAGCGCCAGACGCGATTCGCTGTTCGAGAATATCTGATACCGCCCCCAAAACTCAGCTGCCTCCGAGCGCCTGTGCAACTTGCGTTGAGAAATTCGACAAGGCCGTTGGGTCCATCAAAATGGTCGCCACGATGCCCGCCAGCGCGCCGCCCAAATGCGCCTCGTGGCCAATCGACTTATTCTCTCGCTGTGAGAGGATTGCAGAGCCGACCAGAAACAATACGCCAAGAACAACGGCCGGCATAAAGAATGGAATTGGAAAAATCATCATCTGCTCAAACGGGCGGAACAAAATGTATGCCATGACGATACCGGACGTTGCCCCAGACGCGCCGAGCGCCCGGTAGGAGGGTTTTGTCTTATTCTCCAGCAAGGCCCATGCATTGCCGCCCAGCAATGCTGCAAAATAGACCACCAGATAACCCATCGTGCCCATGGTCTGCTCGATATAGCCGCCGAACATGAAGAGCACATACATATTGACGAACAGATGCAGGAAGCCGCCATGCAGAAAGCCGCTAGTGATCATGCGGTGCCACTCTTTGCGTTCCAATATCGGTCCGACATGGAACAGGTTCTTTTGCATGAAGGGCCCATTAGACAGAGCAAACAGGCTGGCAATGATATTGGCGGCGATCAGTAATGACGTGACCGGTATAGCGAGAAACGGATCCATATATTCGCCCTAGCCTATTGCGACGCCGACTGCATCCCGTTTTCTGCGCGCTAAAGCAGTCCCTGATAAAGATCCGGACGACGATCACGGAAAAAGCCCCAAGCCGCCCGTTCGCGATCAATTGCGTCGAGGTCAAACTGCGCCGTGATAATGCCTGCCTCGGTGCGGTTCAGGTCCGCGAGGATTTCGCCTGTTTCGTCGGCGATAAAACTGGTCCCGTAAAACACCTGTCCGTCTTCATTGCCAATTCGGTTTGCGGCAACCACAGGGATGACATTGCTCACGGCATGCCCTTGCATGGCCCGCCGCCAGCGCGCCGCCGTGTCGAGCAATTCGTCCTGCGGTTCCGCCCCAATCGCGGTTGGGTAGAGCAGAATATCCGCCCCCATCAGCGCCATGGCGCGCGCCGCTTCTGGAAACCACTGATCCCAGCAAATCCCGATGCCGATGCGGCCCTTTTGCGTCTCCCAGACACGAAAGCCGGTATTGCCGGGCTTGAAGTAGAATTTTTCCTGGTAGCCAGGTCCGTCCGGGATATGGCTCTTCCGATACACGCCAAGCAGAGCGCCATCTGCATCGATCATCACCACAGAATTGAAATATTCCGGACCTTCTTTTTCAAAAATCGAGACCGGGATCACCACACCAAGCTCAACGGCCAGGCTCTGCATCGCCAGGACGGCGGGATGATCCTGCCAGGCATAGGCGTTCGCGAAATGGGCCTCATCCTGGGTTTTGCAGAAATAGTGATCGCTAAACAATTCCGGCAGCAGGATGATCTCTGCGCCGCGCCCGGCGGCATCGCGAACAGAGGCTTCGGCGCGCGCGATATTGGCGGCGATATCATCTTTCTCGAACGCCATTTGCAGCGCTGCAACAGTCATGTGTCGGCTCATTTCAGATCCTCCAGGAGAGATGGGACTTGCTGGGTCATGCAATGGAAGGCACCGCCGCCCGATAGAATACTTCGCGCCGGCAATCCAATCACAGTGTAGCCCGGCAAGGCGGCTTCCAAAGCGTCAATCGCTTGCGGCGCATAAGTGTCTTCATAGACGGGCAGGAAGATATGCGCGTTGCTGATCACGAAATTCATATGGCTGGCGGGTAAGGCGATGCCATCCTCATCGAGAATTTTTCCGGGCGATGGAATTTGCACCACGTCCAGATCAGCGGCGCGCAAATCGGCCTCTATCGCTTCCAGGACCGCTTGATTGGGGTCATCCGGCCCGGCTGGCGACTGACACACAACCCGGGCCGGGCCAATGAACCGCGCGATATTGTCGACATGACCGTCTGTATGGTCATTCTGCAACCCCTCACCGAGCCAGATCACCTGCTCGATGGAGAAGGTCTGCTTGAGCGCGTCACTGGCCAGCGCTTCGGTCCAATCCGGGTTGCGATTCGAGTTTAGTACGCATTGCCGCGTCGTGAGTAATCGCCCCGCCCCATCCAAATCGATCGCACCGCCTTCAAGCACGAAGGCATGCGGTTTGCGCGCGACGTTTTCGACGCTGGCAATACCGCCAGCGGTCATAGTATCGCCAGTCATGGCGAATTTGCCGCCCCAGCCATTAAACTCAAAATCAAGCGCCACGGCGTGTCCAGCGCGGTGGGCAAAGATCGGCCCGGTATCGCGCAACCAGATATCGCCGGCGGGCAATGTGTGCAGCGACACCCGTCCACGCGAGATGTCTGTCTCGAATGCAAACCAGGCGCTGGTATAGGCTTCACGCGATCCGCAAGCGATACGCACCGGCGTAATGTCGCAGAGGGCTTTGACAAATTCCGCAATCTCAGCGCGCGCGCCCTCAAAGGCTTCACCCCACTCGCCCCGCAAATGCGGCCAGCCGACCCAGATCGCGGCCTGCTGTGCCCATTCAGGCGGAACGATAGTGAACTGTTCAGACATCGGCGCGCCTTTGCCATATCTGGCCCTAAAGCACAAAGAAAAAGGGCGGCGCACGAAGCACCGCCCTTTTCAGATAGGTTAGACGTCTCGCTTAGAAGACGTATTTGATACCGAGCTGAACTTGCCACAGTGACGCAGAGTTTGTCGTCTGCGTTTCAACATCCTGACGGAAGTCGCTGTAAACGTATTGCCCATTCACAACATCAACATTCGCTGTTGGCTGGAAGTACTCGTAGCGAACTTGCTCGAGGAAACCCCATTCGTCATTGATCAGATTGCCAACATTTTCCAGGTCGACATAGGCGATCAGGCGATCTGTGTCTTTCCAACCTGGGATCGGGATCTGCTGCTGGAACCGAATATCGACGTCTGTGTACCAGCGGCTCTCGAACTCGTTCCGGCGGGCAATGCCGCCAGCGAACTCAGACAGGCCTGAACTATTCAGGAAGTCGAAGAATTCCGCAGCGTCGGCTGCGTTACCGCCAAACGAGGTCGATGCATCGCCTTCCACGAATGAGAAGATCGGATCTGAGATACCTGTTGGGATGTACATCAGCTGACCTTCATCATCCGCCGTACCTTCGCGAATACCGTTAAAGGCACGCTGAGCGAACTCACTGCGGCTACCGGTGCCATAATCATAAGTATAGCTGAACGGCTGCCCAGAACGACGGCTGGCAAACATCGTCACACGTGTCGGCGCATCTGCGAAGAATTCCTTTTCCCAATCAAGCTGCAACTTGATTTCATGCTCACGCTGATAATTGGAGACCGCGACAATTGGGTTCTGACGATCAAACGATGCATAATCAGAATAGTTCGACGTCGCCGTCGAGCTGGTTCCAGAATGTGCATCGGTCGCATCTTGCCAAGTGTATGACAAGCTGGAGTAGATCGATCCGAATGGGCCAAGATCATCCCAGTCTTTGGACAAGCGAGCCGTGAAGATCTGTTGCTTACCTTTATCGATATTCGTCAGCACGGTTGCCTGTGGTGAAACTTCAACTTCATTCACCTCAACAGTTCCATCACCATCTGTATCGAACGCGGCGTTCGTCGCATTCACTGCTACGCCATCACGATAGAAATCGATGATTTGCTGCGTGCCACCAAGCGAATTGAGGAAGCCCTGATCAAGACCGCAATTGTAAATTGGGCGATTGTCAGGGGCAGCGCCAATTGGGTCACCACATGAAATGTCGGTCCAGAACGGGGCCTCATCGTTGACGCCGTAAATGTAGTCGAGCGACAATTTGAAGCCTTCAAACTGGCCAATATCGAAGAAAATATCCGTCCCCAGAGTGGCGCGCCAGAGCGAAGGAACCCGGAAGTTCGGGTCCAGTGCATTGACGGCCCCATCGCCAGCGACGAGCGCTGATGTTGCTGCGACCGGTAGTGTCATCGCATCGACACCAGTGATCGGTCCATCAAGGTCTACGCCATCCGTTGCGACGCCCGTATTGGAGTAATTGTTCGAAATCCAGACCGCTGGGCTACCACCTGAGAACCGACCGAGGCCACCGCGCAGGGTGATATTGTCAGAATACTCATAATTGAAGCCAACACGTGGCATCAGAATGCTGAGTCCATCAACATCCGTCGAATTGGTGAAGCCATAACGGTTTACGAAGTTCTGGTTCTCGGTGATCTCACCATCGGAATCATAAACGTCATATCGCAAACCCGCTGTCACAGTCAGCTGATCCGTCGTCTGCCACGTGTCTTGAATATAGAGGCTGTTTACGCCGAACCCGAACGTTGCGCCTGCATCATTCTCATCGTTTGTGATCGAGTTGAAATATTCCAATGAAGAGGCCGTACGGGCCTGATAATCAGCAATGGAATCGAAAACATATTCGCCCTCGGAGCCCGGGACAAACAAGTTGAACACTGACTGATCATCGCGCTCAAATCCAAATTTGAACAAGTGATCGCCGTACGCGTATTCGCCTTTGACTTTGAATTGCCAAAGCTCGTTTTCAAGTTCGTTGGCGTGACGGAACCGGTCAGGACCGACTGAAATGGATCCTTCTGGCGTTTCAATTTCAAAATTGGCGATATCCGAACCACCCAGGGCAATTTGACCTGTGATCTGCTCGGAATAAGCAATTTTCACTTCTGTCGAGAAGTTTGGTGTCCAGTCGGAGAATGTCTGAAGCGCGTACGCATTAGACTCTTCAGAACGGTCATACCAGGTCGAAGGCGACCCGAGATCAGCGCCATTATTGCGCGGCTGAATTTCATTACCTTCATTGGCAATGTAAGTCAGTTTCGCACGATGATCATTGTTGATATTCCAGTCGAGCGTTGCGAGTAATTTCTTGTCGGTGACAGGATCAAGGCCGCCAAAGGCAAGCGGGTCGAAACCATACTGGTCCTGCGTGATTTGACGAACCTGGTCGTAGACGGCCTGGCTGACACCAGTTCCAGCGCCTGGCAGATCACCACCGTCCAGCAATTGAGTCGCTTCAAAGTCCTCATAAGCCGCGAAGAAGAACAGCTTGTCTTTGATGATTGGGCCGCCCAAGGTTACGCCCCAGGTTGTTTCGTCAAATTCTTGATTGACGTCACGACCGTTGACGCGGTCGCCAGCCATGCTGTCATCTGTCTGGAAATAGTAAGCAGAGCCGAAGAAGTCATTCTGACCCGATTTGGTCAGGATGTTCACAGTGCCGCCGGTAAAGCCAGAGAACTCGATGTCGTATGGTGCAACTTCGACGGCCAGAGTTTCCAGCGCGTCAACAGAGATTGGAGACCGCTGAGACGGGAAACCGTTAGCGTTCAGACCGAACTGGTCGTTGAATTTGATGCCGTCAATCGTCAGCGAGTTGAAGCGGTTATTCGTACCGGCAATCGAAATCGCACCTTCATTGGTTTCATCAACAGTGACCAGCGGGTCGAGACGGGCAATGTCGCGAATGTCGCGATTGATTGTTGGCAGCCCTTCAATTGTCTCAAGTCCAAATGAAGACCGTGGGCCCTGGGCCAGAACGCCGTCGCCGGTTGTACCCGTAACAACAACAGTATCGAGCGTGCGCGAATCGCCAATCCGGAGGTTCCCAGGGAACGCTTCGTTGACTTGCAAGAACACGTTTTCGCGTGATGCAGACCCGTCAGCGGTTTCAACGCTGATGGTGTAAGGCCCGCCAACACGCAGAGAGCGGACGGCGTAAACGCCATTGGCGTTCGTCGTCGCTGTATCTGTATTGCCAGTACGGTTGTCTACGATAGTGACGGTTGCGCCTGACACGGCTGCGCCGGCATCATTTGTAACTTCGCCACGAATGCTAGACGTTGTGACCTGAGCCTCAGCCGGTGCGACAATCGCAGCGGTCATGATGGAGGCTGCGGCCACTCCGGATAGGAGTTTCCAATTGGACATGAGTTTCCCCTCAAATAAAACAATTAGCAGGACGGGCAGGATGGCCCACAAAGACTATTTGATGCGCCCTTAGATCTTGCACATAACAGAAATGTGACAGTCCTGTGAGACATCTGTGAATGCGCTGACTCAATTGGTTGGCATTGCAAATAGGCCACACATGCCACGAAGGGTTTATGTCACCGGTTAAGGCGCCTAAAGGAATGAAATGACCGCGCTTAACCCAACTCTTGATCGTAACACCACGCTCGCATTCGCAATCATTGCGGGGCTTCTGGCGGTGCGCATCATCCTCGTCCTGGTGTCACCGCTCGAGCTTTATGCCGACGAAGCGCAATATTGGCGTTGGGGGCAATCACTGGAATGGGGCTATTACTCCAAACCGCCAATGATTGCCTGGGTGATCCATTTCTCGACAGCGGTCCTGGGTGATTCTCCAGCCGGGGTGCGATTCCTTGCCCCCGTTTTTCACGCCATTGCGGCGCTGATTCTGTTCCTGCTGTCGCGGCGCATGTTTGGCAGCCTGGCGGGCCTGTTCACGGTCGTCACTTATCTGTTGATGCCGGGCATCATTTTATCTTCAGGCGTGATCTCGACTGATGGCGTTTTGTTCCCGTTCTGGTGCCTGGCTCTGTATTTGTTCTGGCGTCTACGAGAAAATGACCTTGGCTGGTTCGGCGTGATCGCGCTCGGCGCAGCGGTCGGGATCGGTTTTCTGTCAAAATACGCGATGCTCTATTTTGCCATCGGCATTGCCTTGACCAGCCTGATCGATGGTCCGACCCGCAAAGCCCTGCTAAGCCTGAAAGGCGCCGTATTCATTGCCGTCGCCGCCTTGGTGTTCGCGCCGCACCTGGTGTGGAATGCCGCCAATGATTTCAAGACGGTCAGCCACACCGTCGACAATGCCAATCTGGGCGGCGATCTGTTCAATCTTGATCATTTTCCGAAATTCATTGGCGATCAAATGGGGGTCTTCGGACCGGTCGGGTTTATTGCCCTGATAACAGGTATCGCATTCCTGCGCCCAAAACCGCATCTCGCTGATCTAGGCGACGCCGCTCATGCGCAAGGCGCGAAAGAGCGCTGGCTGGCATGCTTTATTATTCCGGTCCTTGTCATCATTGCGATTCAGGCCGTGCTCTCACGCGCTCACGCCAATTGGGCCGCAACCGCTTATCCTGCTGCCAGCGTGTTTATCGGCGGCTTCCTGATCCGGGCCCGTGGCTGGCGCCCGGCCTATTGGGCCGGGATCGCACTTCAAGCCGTGGCCGGGACGATTCTGGTCGCGCTCGCTTTGGGGCCGCCCAGCTTGAGCGCCGCGCTCGGACGCGACAATGACTTGAAACGCGTTCGCGGTTGGGATGACCTGTCTCAACAACTCGCCCGGGAAATTGAGCGCCTGCAGCCAAGTGTTGTACTGGTGGACGAGCGCGAGATATGGCACGGCCTTGATTATTATCTTCGCGACGAGCTGGACGCGCCCTTGATCTTGTGGCGCTACAATCCAGGTCCGAAAAGTTTCGCCGAAAGCGTGGATCTTGCCGATCTCGACAGTTCGCGCGTACTCGTCGCAAGCAATCGCTCACACTTGCGCCCCCGAATTCAAGCCGATTTTGCGGCATGGACGCCAGAAGGATTTGTCGGCGTCGATCTCGGACATCGCTCAAATGGCTGTCCACTGCGCCGCGAACTGAGGCTCTACATGGCGAGTGACTATCAGCCTTTGCCCCGCAATCAGGCGTGGATTCGCCAATTTAAAACGGAAGATGCTGATGGTAATCTGGTCAACACACACATAGATCGTCCAGAACCCTGCCCCAAACCCTAGATTCTCTGCGAATCCCCACTCAGATAGCTTCCACACATGGCCGTCCTTAAAGCGATCCTTGGTCCGACGAATACGGGCAAGACCCATTACGCGCTCGAGCGGATGATGGGGCATGTCACGGGCATGATCGGATTGCCGCTACGCCTATTGGCGCGAGAGATTTATGACCGCGTTGTTGAGGCGAAAGGCGAACGCGCAGTTGCGCTGGTCACGGGCGAAGAGCGCATTATTCCTGACAAGGCGCGCTATTGGATCTGTACTGTGGAATCCATGCCGACGGACGTTTCAGTTGAATTCCTGGCGATTGATGAAATCCAGTTGGCTGAAGATGATGATCGCGGGCATGTGTTCACTGACCGCATCCTCAATGCCCGCGGCACACAGGAAACTCTGCTTCTCGGTGCAGAGACCATGCGCGACGTGTTGCGTGACTTGAATATCGACCTGTCCACGGATGTCCGGGAACGTTTTTCAACACTGTCTTATGCGGGCAAGAAGAAAATCACCAAACTCCCGAAACGGACCGCCATTGTCGGGTTCAGCGCGGATCGCGTTTACGCCATTGCTGAAGTGCTGCGCCGTCAGAAAGGCGGCTGCGCTGTCGTGATGGGCGGCCTCAGCCCGCGCACCCGCAATGCCCAGGTTGAGCTCTATCAGTCGGGCGAAGTTGATTATCTGGTCGCTACAGATGCGATCGGAATGGGGCTCAATCTCGATGTCGACCGGGTCGCGTTTGCCGGCCGATCGAAGTTTGACGGCCGACGCCATCGCTGGCTCAGCGCCGCAGAGATTGGACAAATTGCTGGCCGCGCCGGGCGCTTTAGAGATGATGGCGAATTTGGCGAGACCAATGACTGTCCCGAGTTTGAGGATGATGTGGTTCGCGCGGTCGAGGATCATCACTATGATTCTGTGGTCGATCTGAATTGGCGCAATAGCGATCTCGACTATCGCTCGATCAAGACCCTGATTGCCAGTCTGGCGCGGCCCAGTCCGCATCCGAGTTTGCGGCAAAACCCGCACGGGCTGGATGAGTGGATTCTGCGTCGCATGGCCGAAGACAGCGCTGTGGGTCCAGAGGTTCGCGGACCGCGTAATGTTCGCAGACTTTGGGATCTCGCCCGGCTGCCGGATTTTCGCAAAGCCGGTCATGAAGGGCACGGGCGCCTGGTGCTCGGTTTGGCAGAGACTCTCGCCGATCCAGATGCACGTCTGGGCGACGCTGCTATGGAAGAGCGGCTCGCAGCATTGGACCAGACTCTCGGCGATATCGGCCTGTTGCAACAGCGTCTGGCGATGATCCGAACATGGACTTACGCAAGTTTCCGGTCAGATTGGCTTGAAAAACCTGCATATTGGCGCGAAAGAACGCGGGACATTGAAGATCGCTTATCAGATGCGCTACACGAAGCTCTGACGCTGAGATTTGTTGATCGGCGCACAACCGCCTTGATTGCAGGGCTAAAAAGGGAAGACCTCTTGACCACAGACGTTTCTGAGACAGGGGAAGTAACCATTGAAGGTCATGTTGTCGGCAAACTTGTCGGCCTGACATTCGAACCGGATTCCAAGGCATCCGACCTTGAAGGCAAAACCTTGCGCAGCGCCGCGATGCAGGCGCTTGAACCGGTTATCGCCGAACGCTTGAAAGCCATTGCCGG
>CAYGUD010000040.1:0-12246 GCA_964352865.1 uncultured Hyphomonas sp. | reverse complement strand
GTTACATGCAGCCTGATCAATCCTATGTTTATTATGAGATTGATCCACTGGTCGTAAAATTCGCCAAGAACCCTGAGCATTTCACTTATCTATCCGAATGCTCACCCACCGCAGAAATCATTCTGGGCGATGGACGCCTGAACCTCGCAGCACAACCGGCGGGCAAGCATAGTTTGTTACTCATCGACGCCTTTAGTTCGGACTCGATTCCAGTGCATTTGCTGACTGTCGAAGCCGTGGAGCTTTATCTCTCTCGCCTCACGGAAGATGGGCTTCTGGTGATGCATATTTCTAATCGGCATCTCGATCTTAGCCGAATTGTCGCTCGCATCGCCGAGCAAATCGGTGTTCCCGCTTATTACCAATTCTACGTTGCGGATGAGAATGCGATCAGCGATTTCGGCGCAGCCTCTAGCCAAGTCGTCGTGCTCGCGCGCTCTGAAAGCGCTCTAGACGCCATCAAAGACGACGCACGTTGGAGCCTTCTCGAAAGCGACGGGAAACGCGCCTGGCGCGATGACTATTCGAATGTCATCGGCGCCATTCTAGCAAAGCACAAATAAGTTCAATCAGGAACGAGCGGCTTTCGCCAGACCGATCCAGCTTTCGACTTCCTGCCGATCGACGTTGTTCTCGCCGCCCCACAAGACACGAGCGCCTTGCGGCGTATCTAGAAAACTTGTTGCGGCGTTGAGAACAGATTTGGCAGACGCGCGGGCAAGGTCATCAACATTGCGAATGCCCGCGCCGACCAGGATCTGGCTGTCCAGAACCCGAAGGCCGGGCGCATCCACCATCAAACGGGTCTGATCCTGCCAATCGGACAGCGTGTCAGCCTTGATGTACCGGACATTCAGGGCCACGGCTGTCTCGTGGACATCGGCATTGAGCAAATCCCCGATCGTGTAGATATCAACTTTTCCTAGTCGCGACGCAGTCTTGGGCCCGATGGACGGCGCGTCCACGACGGGCGAATCGAGTGAAAGCCGGGCGCGCTGCTCGGATCCATCATCATCTTCGAGGTCAGAATCAGAATCTGTCTTTTCACGAACCGGTGCTTCGGTCTCGACCGGAGGCACTTCTTTAACGACCGTTTCTGACATATCTTCTGCGTTCAGTTCGGCCAACATCGCGGCGGCGGCCGACGTGGTGTCGTCAATTTCCGGCTCATCCGTCTCTGTGTCGAGATCGGTGTCTTTTGAAGCAAATTGGACCACCGTATCGGACACAGATTCGATTTCAGTTTCAGACTCTGGCTCTGGCTCGGCGACCAGGTCGATCTGAGGTTCAGTTTCTGGTTCAGGATCAGAAATGGTATCGATTTCGAAAGTCGTCGCTTCTGCGGGCTCGACGTCTTCCGTTGCAGCGACGTCAACAAGCTGAGGTGCAAGTTCCGCAACAAGCGGCGCTTCAATCGTCGGCTCCAGATCAGGAACAGCTGTTTCGAACACCTCCGGGTCTGGCGCGACCGTCGGCGTACGGTCTGGTGCCACGTCAATCTCTCCCGTGGGCACGGGCACGACTTTCAACTGATACTCAATCGGCTTCGGATGCTCCGGTAGCGGAACATGCTTGGTCCCAATCGGCCGAATCGGCATTGCATCAAGCCATTCAAGGGGTTGCCGCAAAATATGCTTGCAGTGCAGCGCTCGGATTTTCTTGTCATCAGCCGGCAGCGTCTTGATGACTTTGCCAGTCTCGACAAATTCCTCATACATCGCCTCGACCGTCTTGCGGTCTTTGGCATCCGCCATGCGGCGCGTGATCTTGCGGATGGGAATATCCAGAGCGGCGAAATAACCTGGCAGATCGAGATCGACTTTCTTTGGTTTCACTGCGGCTTCTGCAAACGCCCGTTCAAACAGCACAGCAACACCGGACGTCGCATAGGCGACAAGGTCAGCAATGATATCGAGCAGAGTCTGATCAAGACCTTCTGGCGGATTTACCGCACCTTTGTGCAAATCATAGTGATCGATGAAAGTCTGATAATGCGGGTTCGAATATTTCGCGCCTGCAAGCACCATATCGGCCACAAAGCCCTTTTCTTTGCCAGCAAAGACTTGCGGATACCCGCGCAGATCAATCAACGCTTTGATCGTGTCGCGGGACTTGGCGATAGACCATTCCACGGCGCGGTGGATCGCGCCTTCTTCTTCGGTCTGGCCCGTGTGGAACGGTTGAATCGGATCAGCATAATAGTGGGTCAGGACACCGAGCGCATAAGCGGCTTTCGACCATTTCTTTTCCCGTAGCGCCTCAACGGCCTTGCCGTACCATTCCATGGCTGCATCACGCGCCCCGCCCCATTCGCCGTCACCGACATGCAAAACATGGTTCTGGAAGTCCTTGAATTCGCGATCCGGCGCCTTCGCGCCTTTGAGCAGGGACGTATGATGCTTCAGCAGCAGGTTTTTCCAATCGCTCGCATGATCCCCTTTCAGCAACTGAAGGGCATCAAAAGCGATAAAGTGATGTGTCGAGCGGCAGCGATGCGCGATAATGACGAGCTCGAGCAAATTCATGGTCAGCCCCCTGGCAGCCTTGATTGAACGGCCAGCCTAAAGTGATTTGTGAGTTACACAAACGTCACCACTGTGGTGATGGCAGGCGTCCAGATAGTTAATGGTTCCCTTACATCTGGGCCGCAACAGTTAACAGCGGATTAACCTTTGTGCAACGCTGATACAGACTAGTTGCCGAGCGCCCGAAAACCAATGGTGAAACCCGGGTCCGAGACAGTGTCCACGCGTTGTCGCATCGCGCCATCCAGAACAAATCGCACATGCGTAATCGCAGCGTCTGCGCCCGTGCCGCCCGGAAGCTCATTGGTCTTCCTATCGAACGACCCTTGATTCGCAATTTCCCGGCAGATGTTTGCTATTTGCGTTTGATCGGCCGCATCAGGCCTTCTTGCGCGACGCTGGCAACCAATTGGCCATCTCTGGTATAGATAGAACCACGATTAAAACTACGCGCGCCGCCTGCATAAGGGCTGTCCATTGAGTATAAATGCCAGTCACTAAAATTAATTGGTGCATGGAACCACATGGCATGGTCCAGGCTCGCCGACATTAACTCTCCTGTCATCCAGGATACGCCGTGCGGGCGGTTGCCGGTGCCAAGTAAGGACATGTCAGACGCATAAGCCATCAAACAATGGTGGAGCCATGGCTGCTCGTCGATTTCGCGCCGGACGCGGAACCAGAGATGTTGAACATCGCTGGCTTTTTCGGGCTTTAGTGGGTCAAGCGGCTCAATCTCGCGAATCTCAATAGGACGTTCGCGTAAGAAATGGCCGCGATGGCGCTCTGGCAAGCGCTCGGCAAATTTCTTGCGCCACTCTATGCGATCATCGAGCGCGTCCGGCATAGCAACATCAGGCTTGGTGTGCTGGTGGTGCCAGCCTTCTTCCAGTTTGTGGAACGAAGCGGCCATATTAAATATCTGCTTGCCATGCTGGATAGCGACGACGCGGCGGGTGGTGAAGCTGCCACCGTCACGCGACCTGTCAACTTCGTAAATGATTGGAATAGACGGATCCCCCGGACGCAGGAAATAGGCGTGCAAAGAGTGGCAAGTCCGGGATTCTGTATCGACTGTCCGATAGGCTGCGACCAGCGACTGAGCGATGACCTGCCCGCCAAAGACACGTTGATTGGTCTCGTTTTCGGGGCTTTGTCCTCGAAACAAGTCAATCTCGAGACGCTCCAAATCCATTAGATGTAGCAAATCTCCAACAGGATCAGACATTTTCAGGCCTCTTTCAGAATAAACATTGCTGCGTTTGCTGTAACAGCTATGCCAGATACTGGAAACGTCCGCGCACGCAACCTAGGTATTGCAAAGAAAACAGAATGTTGGAAACGAAAGGCGATAAATAATGGGGTTGGTTCAAACCATCAAAAGAGAAGCGAACACGCTGCTCACACTTCAACGGCTAAAAAAATGGACCGGTGATATCGAACCGGACTCAACCAACCTCGTCGCAGATGATTTCGAAGCCGTTGTTGATAAATATCCGAACAATGTTGCCTGGCGATTTGAAGGCAAGCTAACCACCTACGCAGAGATGGACGCATTGGCCAACAAAACGGCCAACTGGGCGCTCGGGCTTGGCTTGCAACCTGGCGACGCCGTCGCCTTGTTTATGGAGAACCGGCCTGAATATGTGTCGTTCTGGTATGGTCTGGCGAAGATTGGCGTCGTGGTTGGCCTGATCAATCACAACCTGACCGACAAGGCGCTGGCGCATTGCGTCAATATCGCCGATGCCAAGCTGATCCTGACGGGTGCCGAGCAGGATGACGCCATTCGTAGCGCAGATGGCTTGTTCGAAGGCGATCCGAAGATCTGGTCGTTTGGCGGTGCAGAAGGCAATGACCTGGTCGGCGCGTTGGCAAGTGCTTCAGAAAGCAGGCCCGCGAGAAAGCACCGGGAACACCTGCGCGGAAAAGACCTCTGCCTGTACGTCTATACGTCAGGCACGACAGGGTTGCCAAAGGCAGCGCGCCTCACGCAAGCCAGAACACAAGGCATGATGCGCTCCTTTATTGGCACCAATAAAATCACCTCAAGAGACCGGGTCTATATCACCCTTCCACTCTATCATGGTACGGGCGGCCTCTGCGGCGTTGGACAAGGTCTGATGACGGGCGCCAGCATTATTCTTCGCAAAAAATTCTCCGCCAGTCAGTTCTGGGACGATGCCACAGATTATGGCGCCACCGCGATTGTCTATATTGGCGAGCTTTGCCGGTATCTCGTGAACTCACCACCGCATCCAAAAGAGCGCGCCCACAAAATCCGTACGGGTTTCGGCAATGGGTTGCGCCCTGACATCTGGGAAGAGTTCCTGACCCGTTTCAACATTCCACATGTTTGCGAGTTTTACGGCTCGACTGAAGGCAATGTCAGCTTTCTCGGCTTCGACGGCAAAGTCGGCGCGGTCGGGCGCATTCCGAGCTATCTCGAAAAGAGTGTATTCGGGCATGTTGCATTCGTAAAATTCGATATCGTTGAGGAACAACCGATCCGCGGCAATGATGGATTTTGCATTAAAACGCTGCCGGGTGAACCTGGTGAAGCGATTGGCAAAGTCGGCGACGATTCCCGCACCCGGTTCGAAGGCTATAATGACAAAGCCGCGACCGAGAAAAAGATCATGCACGACGTCTTCGAAAAAGGCGACATGTGGTTTCGCACAGGCGACCTGATGTCCAAGGACGCAGACGGCTATGTCTATTTCATCGACCGGATTGGTGACACGTTTCGCTGGAAAGGTGAGAATGTTTCGACCAATGAAGTCGCAGAGTATGTTGCCAAGGCGCCAGGCATCGCGACCGCCAACGTCTATGGCGTCAGCGTCCCTGGCACCGATGGTCGTGCGGGCATGGCAGCCATCACCACAGACGGCGACGTGGACTTCGATACGCTGTATGCCTGGCTGGGAGAAAACCTACCGAAATATGCAGTCCCGCTTTTCATCCGCATTCAAAAAGAAGCCGAAACGACGGGCACGTTCAAATACCGCAAAGTTGAGCTCGTCGAGGAAGGCTTCAATCCGGAAACCGTCAGCGAGCCGATCTGGTATTATGATCCCGCCAGCAACAAATACGAACCGCTAACGCCAGATGCTCATGAAACCATCCGTTCAGGCGCGGTGAAATTCTGATGCGTTGGGGCATTGCCGGAGCGGCTCTCCTTATCGCTGGCTGCAATGGTGCGAGCGACGATATAGTGCCAGAGGCCGAATATTTCGAACGTCTGGCGCAGCTTTGCGACGGGCAAGCCTATGCCGGGCGCTTGGTCAGCAATGATGAGGTTGACGCTGATTTTCGCAATGCGGAGATGACAATTGGCCCAGCGACGTGTTCCGGTTTGGAGGTACGGATCCCGTTTCGAGTTGGCGACGATCGGTCAAGAACCTGGGAAATCACCCGCACTGTTGATGGCATCCGCTTAAAGCACGATCATCGACATCGCGATGGTTCAGAAGATGTGCTGACCCAATATGGCGGCGATAGTGATGGCACTGGAACAGCCACTCGTCAGGATTATCCAGCTGATGACGAGACCAAAGCCCTGTTTATCGCCGAGGGCATCGAAGTCTCGAATCAAAATACCTGGAGCGTCGAAATCGAACCCGGTGACCTGTTCGCGTATCAGATGAGTCGCCCGAACCGACTGTTCCGAGTCGAGTTTGATTTGTCCGAACCAACGGCTCTCCCTCCCCCGCCTTGGGGTCAGGCACCGGTCGAATGAGCGCCACAGATATGCCGGCCGGCCGAGTCCTGATCATTGCTGGCTCAGACAGCGGCGGCGGCGCCGGCATTCAAGCCGACCTGAAAGCGGTTACCATGCTCGGCGGCTATGCCATGACCGCCATCACGGCGATCACCGCGCAGGATACGACAGGCGTGCATGGCGTCTGGCCCGTCGCGCCTGACGCTGTCTCAGCCCAAATGCGAGCCTGTTTGAGCGATATTGGCGCGGATGCGATCAAGACCGGCATGCTCGGTAATGCTCATCTCGTTGATCACGTGGCGGAAACGCTCGATATGCTGGCCAAGGATGTTCCACGCATTGTCGATCCCGTCATGGTTGCCACATCAGGCGATCGCCTGGTGGACGAAAAAGCTGTGAGCGCCATCGCATCGTTATTGATCCCCGGCGCCATCCTGGTCACGCCCAACGCGCCGGAAGCTGAAGTCCTGACTGGCAAATCAGTCGACGGCATAAATGGGCAGCGACGCGCCGCTGAAGCTTTGCTCGAACAAGGCGCTAAAGGCGTTTTGGTGAAGGGCGGACATATTCCCGGAAACATCATTCACGACGTCTTGCAAACCGAACGCGGCGAGTGGCTTTTCGAAAGCGAGCGGATTCAGACCAGCTCGACCCATGGTACCGGCTGCACCTTGGCCAGCGCGACCGCGGCTATGATCGCACAAGGACAAATCGTCTCTGACGCGGTCAGTTCCGCGCGTGATTATTTACATGAAGCGATCAAGCAAGCACCCGGCCTCGGCAAAGGGCATGGCCCGGTTGCCCACAATTGGTTGCTCAGGAAATTAGAGGACTGATCAGCTGGACTGATCGATCGCTTAGAAATCATGGTTTGTGCCCGTCTTGTCTCTGTGACAGCTTTCGATATCCAGACAGGAGGCCATCATGGCGACCATTCCATTTGCACAAATCGACGCTTTTGCCAGTCAAGCCTTCGAGGGCAATCAAGCGTGCGTGATGCCGCTCGACGCCTTCTTGCCCGACGAGACGTTGCAGAAAATCGCGGCGGAAAACAATGTCGCTGAAACAGCCTTTATCATCTCGGTTGGCGATGGAATCTGGGATCTTCGCTGGTTTACACCGGCTGTAGAAGTCCCGTTATGCGGACACGCGACGCTGGCCGCTGGTCACTACATTTACCAGCATGACGGCTTTGACGGTAACAAAATCACATTCCGCACACGCCAGTCTGGCGAGTTGTTTGTATCACGCCTACCCGATGGACGACTGGAGATGGACTTTCCATCACAGCCAGTTCGCGAAGTCGAGAATGATGCCGCAATCGCTGCGGCGCTTGGCAAAAAACCCGTCCGCACCTTTGCCGGACCGTGCTATGTCGCGCTTTATGAAACCGCTGCTGATATTATCGCGCTTGAGCCCGATCTGGAGCGACTAAAAACGCTCGGCACCAGCGATGGCAAATGGGGCATTGGCAATTTTGGCTGCCTTGCACTGGACGGCAATGGTGTGGACGTCACCAGTCGGTTCTTCGCTCCCGGCAGCGGGATCCCGGAAGATCCGGCAACGGGCAGCTGGCATTGTGTTGTGTCGCCCTTGGTCGAGGCGCTCTCAGGCAAGTCTTCAGCGTATTGTTTTCAAGCCTATCCGGGGCGCGGGGCGTATGTCGAAACACAGCTCGACGGAGACCGCGTCAAACTTCGTGGCCACAGCGTAACTGTGATCGAAGGAACGTTTACGCTTTAATCGACAGCGCCGCATTACCGCGTTGTGATAGCCAGACACCGCCAAGGATGAGCGCGAAAGCGAGAATGGCGTTCCAGCTCTGCACCTCCTGAAACGCAATATAACCGACGATCGCCGAGAAAACAGGAATCGTGTATCCAGTCAGAGACAGGAACGTCGCGCTCGTCTGCTTGATCAGCAGCATGTAAACGATCGTCGCCAGAGCGGTCGGTCCAATCGCCAAGCCGACCAGACCGGAGATCGCACCGCTGGACGGAGTCAGCGCGGCGTAGTCAACGAATAGAAGAAGCGGCCAGGATGCGACCGCGCCGCACACCAGAAAGCCCGCACCGAACACATATGGCGGGACCTCACGAGCATAGCGGGCGGTCAAATTGGACAGCGCATAAAACGCAGTTGCCAGCAGACACATGGCCTGCGCCAGAACACTGGCGGACCCGAAAGAAGCAATTGCTTCCGGGCCAAACAGCACAGCGACGCCGCAAAACCCAACACCGACTCCAGCGAGCTTTCGAACGTTTATTCGATCATCATGGAACAGAAAATGCGCCATGATCGCAACAAAAAGAGGCGCCGCGGCAACGTAGAGCGCGGCCAGACTGGAATCGACCGTTTGCTGCGCATTGGTGATCAACAGGAAAGGGGCCGCTGTGCCGAGAATCCCCATCACGGCAATCGCGGCCCAATTTCGCCAGTCATTGAGCGGTGGCCATTTCTGACCGCTCAAGGCAGCGACAACCAACAGGATGATCGCGGCAGCGGTGAGGCGGACCGGGATAATGAACTCCGGCGGAAATCCCAGCGATGGCTGTGTCTGGCTAACCGCCATGCGCGTGAATCCGTAAGCAGACCCCCACAGCGCCGTAAGCACTGCAAACATCATCCAATCTGTCAGGGACCGTTGATCGCGCATCATCTCTCGGCCGGACTAAAGATGAGAGCCCGCAGGTCAAGCACGGAAAACCGCATCTACTCGCACATTTTGGACGCAAAACACAATATAACTTTAAGTTGCATTATTACAAAATAGAAGTATAGTTACACTCTGCTTTGTAAGTATACTATCTTGATTGAATTTGACTATGTAATAAAAGATACCAATATAGAGAGCCTGGTATTTGCGAATGCTTTACTGAACGCACGCGATATCAGGATTGCGCTGGTCGACCCCAACGGCTCACCCGGTGGTCATTGGCATCAGCTCGCAGACTTTTCACGGGTTTTTCAGCCACTCTCCAGTTTCGGACTCAGTGCACACTCGATAAAAGATTGGCGGCCCGATTTGAGTGCGGCGCATCGTGATACAGTCCTTGCTTATTGTGCGCATATCCTGACCCACCATATATTGCCGTCTGGCCGAGTCTCATATTATCCAAAATGTTTTTATCGCGATGGTAAAATCGTATCCCTCGAAACGGGTCAGACCCAACAAGTCGAGATCACACGGCGCATCATCAGCACGACGCCGCTTAGACAGACGGTGAGAAAAGCACACATTCCTTGCTTTTCGTGTTCTGGCCCAGTTGCTCTTCTGAAACCTCGTGAACTGTCGTCACATCGCCCATTCCTGAATCGCCAATACGAGACTTATTGTATTCTCGGTGGTGGCCGAATGGCCACGGATGCGGCGTTCTATTTACTCAGGAACAACATTTCGCCCGCTCAGATACGATGGGTGAAATC
Source organism: uncultured Hyphomonas sp. (assembly GCA_964352865.1). Classification (GTDB taxonomy): domain Bacteria; phylum Pseudomonadota; class Alphaproteobacteria; order Caulobacterales; family Hyphomonadaceae; genus Henriciella. The sequence continues at coordinate 2,574 of CAYGUD010000040.1, read as the reverse complement.
GCGGGAAACCTGGGCGTTGTCGACACCCCAGCCAGGCTCGTCGCCAGCATTGCTGAAAGCCAAGGCGGCTCTGATCGTGCAAGGTCTGCGTCGGATGTCTCTGGCGCAAACGACGCAAGCACTCTGTCTTGATCTGGAACGGCTTGGATTATTACGCCGCATATCAACCGATATTGAACCACAAGGTTTTTCCCAGCAACTGCTTACACAGGCAGAAGCCACCAAACTGCACAGCATCACTGGCGTCATTCGTAAGGGCCACGTGCATTCGATTTCAGAGATCGGGATGCTGCTCGACGAAGGGGTTGTGCCAATGCCATTTCGGACACTGTACATTGATTGTACCGGCAGCACCCCGGCGAAATCAAAACCTCCCGAAATTTTTCAACAGGGCAACATCCAGATATCAGACGTGCACGTTTGTCAGCCCAGCTTCAGCGCGGCGCTGATTGCTGCGATTGAGCTGCTAGACTTGCCTGACCACGAGAGCAATGCGTTGTGTGCACCGGTCCATGGGTCGGATATCCCGACTCTTTTTCTGACCCGCATTCTGAATAACCATGCTTGGTTTCATCATGGTGCACTGCGAGAATGGGTGGCAACCTGCCACCTCGATCACTTTCTGCAAAATGCAGCGCAGGAGATAAACGAAAGCGTCGAAATGCCGGAAGACCTGAAAGCGATCCGTGCAATACTGCCGCGCACCATCATCAATCTCGAACGTCTGCTCGAACAATCGGGTGTCGCAGACCCGTTAGTCAGTTAGTGGACAGTCGCGGATCCGTTCGCAGCCAGAATTCTCGCTTGCGATACCCAGGCTTCGCGCGCCACGCGGCCTTTATAAGACAAGTGATCATCCACCCAGTTCGATTCTTCGTCAGACCAGCCGGCAATTTGCTTGAAATGAAAAATACCAACCTCATTCAAACGTTTCGATAGTTTGGGACCAATTCCCTTAATCCGCGTCAGGTCATCGGCCTTGCCATCCGGCGCCGGCAGCGCTCTGGGACGAACTTCTGCGCCCGATTGAGGTTCGGCCGATTCGAGCGGCGCGGTCCGCAGCTTGTTGCCAGTCTGGCTCTGCAGATTGTCGAACCAGTCAACCAATGCCGTTCCAGTCATACTTTGCGGCACTTGAAGCCAGGCGGGGTAACTCTCGAGAAGCTGGGCGGTATTTTGCCAGTGCCGCAAGTTTATGTCCGACAGCGTGCGCAGGAGTTCTGTCGCAAGCGTATCAGCATCCGGGTCGAGCTTTTTCGAAGCATCTGATCCACCGGCAAACTGGCGCATCATGATCTTGCCGGTTTGCTGTGAGAAATCCGACCAGACGCGAAGGCTTTCCTGCCAGTATTCCCAAGGTGAAAGCGGCGATGGCGCTTTCGGAAGATCATTCTCACTCATTAGAAAATCCCGTCTATGTTGCAGCGCACAATAACAAGCCAAGACCGCATCCGCAACCACAACACGATTGCGCCGCTTGCAAAGCGGTTTAGATAGACGTCATGACTGCAACATCTGACGGAAAAGTTCTGGTTTTCGACTCCGGCATGGGCGGACTGACAGTCGCCCGTGAAATTCAGGCTTTGGCGCCCAATCTGGCCGTCGACTATGCCGCCGATAGCGGCTTCTTCCCATATGGTGACAAATCCGACAACGCGCTGCGCAACCGATTGCCCGCCGTCGCGAACGCGCTTTGCCAGGTGGCCCGTCCCGATGTCTTCGTAATTGCCTGCAATACAGCAAGCACACTGGCTTTGTCTGAGGTCCGCGCCGCCCTGGATATACCGGTCGTCGGCACAGTCCCCGCGATCAAGCCAGCAGCCGCGCTGACGAGGACAGGCACAATTGGCTTGCTGGCCACGCCCGGAACGGTGAAGCGCGCTTATACCGCCCAGCTGATTGAGGATTTCGCTGACGAAACTCGGGTGATCTTGCACGGTTCAGTCGCCCTGGTAAGGATGGCCGAGCAAATCGCCTCTGGCGGCGCGGTCCCATTGGAAGCGTTTCGAACGGCGCAGGCCCCGCTTTTTGAGGCAGATGGCGGCACAGACATTGATACAGTCGTGTTGGCGTGTACGCATTTTCCGCTTATCCGCGGCGAACTGGCAGCAACTGTGCCTCACCCGGTCAACTTCATCGATAGCGGCGAAGCCATTGCCCGGCAGACACTTCGCGTCCTGACAGAGTCATCACGTTCGGCTGGAATTGGAGGTCATGTCTGGCTGACCAGTCCGGTCAATCGTCAGTCGCGATTGGTCGAAGTCTGTCGCCGGTTTGGCTATACCGAAGTTGGACAAGTCGCCATCTAAGCAAACGCGATGTTCAATCGCTTGTCACAAACGCACGCTAAGGGCTCGCTTTCACCTGATGACTGGAGCCAGACGTGCGATCACTCGCCTTCGCAACAATTCTTTTCGGCGCTGCGGCTTGTGGGCCGGGCGTAGATCTGTCCGCAATTCCAGAACAAGACAGCGCAACGCCAATCAACGCCATTGGCGAGGCCCAAAAGATCAAGATTGTTGGCTCTTCTACTGTCGCGCCATTCTCAACCACTGTCGCGGAGCAGTTTGGTGC
>CAYGUD010000039.1:0-12314 GCA_964352865.1 uncultured Hyphomonas sp. | reverse complement strand
CAATTGTCCTCGATGGCGGCATGATCGCTTAGAGAGTGATCTAATGTCTGCCTCTTGTAAGCGTTGTGCGCCCGAGGCAAGCCGAACGATGACCATCTCAAGCGCATCATCTTAGCGTCTCAATTTCGGAGATCGGCGCATGTGTTCGCGCAATTTCCTGTTTCAATATGGTTTTTTGCTATTTTGTAACTTGCCGGTCGCTGCAATCGTACGCATCCACACATCGCTGCGTTATCACTTTCAGAATTGAGAATAGATAATGCAGATTCGTACCACAATGATTTCTCTCGGCGTCAGTATTCTAATGGCGACACCCGCATTCGCCGAAGGATTTTATGTCGATGGCGGTATTTCCATGATAAGTGTCGAGGGGGATGACTTTATTGCCCCGCTGAATGGCCCCGACTTTGATTCTCTCGGCGCACACTTTGGCTTTGACCTGTCAAAGCATTTTTCGATTGAGGGCGAGGCCATTATTGGTCTTGATGACTATGCTTCGACCGTCCAGACCTTCTCTACGAATTTGGGAGACGATCCAGCCCAAGTTCGTGAGACAGAAGAATGGGTTGAATCGAGCTTAAGCCACTTAGTTGGCGCTTACGTCCGCGGTAATGCCCCCGTTACATCAAAGCTGAACGTGTTTGGCCGCCTTGGAATTGCTCAACTCGAAATAGATCACACATCACATTACATTGTTAGCATACCAGATAGCGACGAAACACCGGTAGCTGGCTCGTCATCACGTTCGATCTCTGACATTGGCGCGGCTTTTGGTGCAGGTGCTACGTACGAACTTACGGACAAAATCTACATTCGAGGCGATCTCACCCGGTACGATTTAGATCATGGCGAGGTCGATAACATGATGATCGGTGCCGGTATCCGGTTCTAACTGGCACCGAAAGGCGCGCGTTCAGGTCAAGTCATCTGTCTCGCTTGAGATAGTTGTGATCCAGTCCTTGTAGTCTGCGATACGGACATAAACGCCTGGGCTATCCTGACGCGCGCATCCCAGCCCCCAACTGACAATGCCAACTTGCACAGCCGCGCCATTTTCGTCGCGCGCGATGAGGGGGCCGCCGCTATCTCCAGTGCAGCTATCGACGTCTCCAATGCCTGCGCAAATATGGGTTTCGCCAGAAATCAGCAGCCCGCCAAATTCTTCCTCGTAGCCATATTCAGTGATCTTTTTGGTCAGCGTTCTTCGGCACCGATTCGGACTTAGCGCAGGCACCACAGCCTGCTGCAAAGCCAGGCTTGGCGCTTCGACCGCGCCGCGCTTACCAATGACGCTTTCGGAACTGCCCGCTTCCATGAGATAGCCATAGCCAGCCACTTCCAAATCTGTGCCATTGCGAACGCGCTTGAGCGGTGCCGAAAAGCCATCCAGCTCCGCCGTATTGCCAGTCCAGCTGCTCGCGATCCGCAACAGCGCTAAATCATGACCGCGATGTACAGCGCCCTTAGTGTAACTTGGATGGATCTCCACGCCCGTGACCGCAAATGTCACATCGGTCGGATCTTCTGACAAATCCCCCAGACCCGCCACAATGGTCAGCGGTCCCAGTTTGCGCATCCCATTTGGACTATCGGCTTGCGGTTCGTATTGAATGACCTGGAGGGCGCCATTTTCGCCGGTCTCAATTTTGGCGTGCTCGACGCAATGGGCCGCGGTCAATACCCAAGACTCGCTGATCATGGTGGCGCCGCACAAGTGATAGTTGGCGCCGCTGGAATGCGCCAATTGCAGAGACGCCATACCGGGCCAATCGTCAATGTTCGCAGGTTCGCCGCCAACGACACAGCTGGACATACCCAACATCATGGCGCCTATTGCTAAGCCTCTTGTGGTTTTGGTCATGCGTTTCCCCCCGCAGTTTTGATCTCGACTAAGCGCTCAACGCACACCCTTCGATCGTAATTCGATGCATGACGCGCCGCTGGCCATGATAATCATTCAGCGCCCAATGCCAGGTTGAACGATTGTCCCACATCGCAATCGAACCTGGACGCCACTTAAACCTGTGGTGAAAGGCGTGCCCAGTGAAGACGTGCGTGTAGAGCTCTGACAAAAGCTCATCGCTCTCGGTCTTACTCAAGCCAACCACTTCCCGCGTAAAAGCAGGGTTTACGTAGAGGGCCTTTTTACCGCTCAACGGATGTTTGATGACAATCGGGTGCTCAGGATCGCTGAGCATTTCTGCCACGGCGGCATTGCCGATCCGGCTCGTGCCTTCCTCATGCGTCCCGGCATCAGATGTTTTGTAATAGCTATCCGGGCCTTCACCAAAAATATGTTTCCCGGAATGGATCGCGGTCAGGCCTTCAATCTTGTCCTTCAGTTCGTCCGGCAGTGTTTCATAAGCTTTGTACATTGATGCAAACATCGTATCGCCGCCGCTCTCCGGTAGCTCTCGCGCGACCAGCACCGAGCCTAAGGCCGGCTCATGGTCGTAAGAGTGATCAGTGTGCCAGCCGCCACCGATATTGTCCTTTTGGTCGGCTTCCTTGGCGACGAGCGCAATCTGAGGATATGTCGGGTGGGCGGCAAAAAACCGATTGATATTGATATCACCAAATCGTTCAGCAAACGCCACATGATCGTCTTCGCTAATATCCTGATCTCTGAAGAAGATGACCCCATGTTCGGCGAAAGCTTGCTCAATCGCCTGCATGTCTTGATCACTTGGCTGCTTCAGGTCGACGCCAGTAATCTCTGCGCCCAGCCCATCTACGGACGTGATTTCTATCGGCATGTAGTCCTCCTTCGGCGCCGTCTTCAGGACGCTCTTCGTTTTCTCAGCCTACTCGCTTTTCGGCGCGCACGTCAAAGTTAAGCTTTTTACCACGCAGTGAGTCAAAAGTCGCTCGAGAATATATTGACATTCAGATTGCCATTACTAAAGCTTGGAGCTGGAGGAAATTGCATGTCAGATACCCGTCGGTTGGAACTCACCGGAGCGGCCGGTTCGCCTTATACCCGCAAAATGCTTGGTGTCCTCAGATATAGAAGGCTGCCCTATTCGGTCTTCTGGGGGAATGGAAATGTTCCGGAAGGCTACCCGGAACCTAAAGTCAGGCTTTTGCCAACGTTCTTCTTTCCGGATGGCGAAAATGGCGAAATCATTCCGGTTACGGACTCAACTCCAATAATCAGACGCCTCGAAACAGAGCATTCCGGGCGATCCGTTATCCCGACAGACCCGGTCCTTCGTTTTATCAATGATCTTGTCGAAGACTATGCCGATGAATGGCTGACCAAAGCGATGTTTCATTTTCGCTGGGCACATGAAGCAGACTGGAAGAATGCTGCGCCGCTTCTTGTCTATTGGGGCACAAATACAGTATCGGAAGAGAAGGCCACAGAGCGGGCGGCGTATTTCGCCAAGCGCCAGATCGAGCGCCTCTATGTTGTCGGATCGAATAATGTCACCGCTGAAACAATTGAGAGCGCTTATTCGAGACTGGTCAAAATTTTGGATCAACTGATCGCGCGGAAAGGTTTCGTACTCGGCGCTCGTCCGTCATCGGCTGATTTTGCCATTTTCGGTCAAATGACTCAGCTTGCCGTGGTCGAACCGACCTCCGCCGCAATCACAAGCAAGACCTCTCAACGCGTCCGTGCCTGGGTCGACTTGATGGAGGACCTGTCCGGGCACACGCCCAGCGAAGAAGATTGGTTCACCGCTGAAGAAGCCAGCGAAGCACTGTCACCGCTGCTTGCAGAAATCGGACGAACTTACGCTCCTGCAATGATCGCAAACGCAAAAGCCGTGATGGCAGGTGAGGACACATTTGACGCTGAAATCGATGGCCGCCCATGGACGCAGCCGACGTTCAAATATCAAGCGAAATGCCTGCAATGGCTCCGCGCAGATCACGGCGCCTTGTCTGACAATGAGCGCGGCGCAGTCAACGGCCTGCTTGAGGGCACGGGTTGCGAACAGCTGTTTCAATAGAGGCCACCACGATGCTCAAAAAAATCTCCTTAGTCGTTCTGATCGCCATCGTCGCTGCGGGCATTCTCGGCTGGTTCAACCGTACGGCCATTCTCACGCATTTGGTATTGAACCGCGCCAAAGCTAATCACGTTCCGGTTGCGGATCACCAACCAGTCGCCTGGCAGCAAGGACCAGACGAGGCCGCAACACCGATATCCGAACGGCCACCGAATATCGTTTTCATCCTGCTCGATGATTTTGGTTACAACGACTTATCGACTTTTGGTGGCGGCGTTGCCGACGGCCGCGTACCGACATCGAATATCGACCGGCTCGCTGCCGGCGGCGCGATCTATCGCCAAGCCTATTCAGGGACCGGCACATGCGCACCATCACGTGCCATGCTGATGACCGGACGCTATCCGACTCGCACGGGTTTTGAATTTACGCCGACGCCAGACGGCATGAGCAGAGTCATCTCTACAATTGCCAATGGCATGGATCGTGGCGCCCTGCCCGATATCGATACAACGGCAGGTATAGATGAAGGTGCACTGCCCTATGAAGATCAAGGACTTCCTGGATCAGAAATCACCATTGCGGAGCTGCTCAAGGAACAGGACTATCATACTATCCATATCGGCAAGTGGCACCTTGGACGGCGAGCGGACTTTCTTCCAAATGCACAAGGCTTTGACGAAAGCCTGTTGATGCAGAGTGGCCTGTTTCTAGCCGAAGATGATCCCGGTGTGGTCAATGCCAAGCTCGACTTTGACCCAATCGACAAATTCCTCTGGGCGGCGATGCAATATGCCGCCTCATTCAATGGTGGTGAACCATTTGAGCCAGGCGGGTATCTCACGGACTGGTGGACCGATGAAAGCCTGAACGTCATCGAAGCCAATAAGAATCGTCCATTCTTCTTGTATCTTGCTCATTGGGCACCGCACACACCGCTGCAAGCAACGAAAGAAGACTATGAAGCGGTCGGCGATCTGGAACCTCATCGCTTGCGCGTTTATGCCGCCATGATCCATGCCCTCGATCGAAGCGTTGGCCGTGTGATGGACAAACTGGAAGCCGAGGGACTCGCGGACAATACAATCATTGTTCTGAGCAGTGACAATGGCGGCGCTGGGTACATCGGGCTGCCTGACGTCAACGCACCATATCGCGGCTGGAAAATCACGCTTTTTGAAGGCGGCATCCGCGTACCGATGTTTGTTAAATGGCCCGCAAAGATCGCCCCAGGGACAATTGTTGATACGCCGGTCGCGCACATCGACTTGCTGCCAACACTTGCTGCCGCCGCAGGGGCAGACCTGCCACAGGACCGAATTATCGACGGTCAGAACATCCTTCCGGAAGCAACCGGCGAAGGCCGCATTGAGCGCCCGAATGATGCATTATTCTGGCAATCGGGATTCTACCAAGTGGTGCGTGCTGGCGATTGGAAATTGCAGGTGGATGGCCGCCAGAACAAGTCGTGGCTGTTCGATCTGGGCACCGATCCAACCGAGCAAGTAAATCTCGCTGCAGAGCGGCCAGAAAAACTTGCTGAACTGACAGCCTTGCTCGCGCAGCATCACGCTGACTCAGTCGGACCACTCTACCCTCACAAGCTCGAAAGTCCGATCATGATTGATAAGACAATCATTGAAACAGCCACATCGGACGACGAGTATATCACTTGGCCAAACTAGGCCGTGAGGACGGACCATCAGTTGCAGATTACCCGGTTTTTCTATTTCACTCAATCCTATTTGATGCCAAATTCACCGCCAAGAATAAGGGAACCCCATCGTGACGACGGCGACGAAAAAGAAAAACCCCTGGCCAGACTTGCAACCAGGAACGGAAGATGGCCGTCGTCAGCGTAGTGACCGTAGCCGGCGACGGATTATCGAAGCCATGTTTGACCTGATCGGCGAAGGCAACATGTCGCCAAGTGCCGTCGACGTTGCAGAGCGCGCCAATGTCGGGCTGCGCACCGTATTTCGGCACTTCGAAGATATGGACAGTATCTATGATGAAATGACCGCAGAATTGACAGAAGCGGTCATGCCGAAAATTTCCGCACCATACGAGGGCATCACTTGGCGTGATCGACTATTGGAAAGTGTCGAGAGGCGAGCCGAACTGTATGAAATGGTGTTTCCGATGAAAGTCTGCATGAGCTTGCGGCGGTTTCAATCCGACTTTCTGGGCGCGCAGTATGTGCGGGATACCGCCAAAATGCGATCAACGCTGAAATCGATCCTGCCTAAACAAATCATCGCGGATCGAGATCTGTTCGGCGCGATAGAAGTCGCACTAGATTTCTCGACCTGGCGTCAGTTACGGTCAGATCAAAAGCGCTCTGTCGAAAGCGCCAAGGCATCTATCCGCCTGACCCTCAATGGCTTGATAGCGAACGTCGATGCGCCGGAGGATTAACCCCGCAGCTGTGTCGCTATTATTGGTCATTGTCGCCGCTTCCTCACGACCTGAGCAAGCTCCCACGCCATCGCAAGCAGCTTGCTCGGCGCCCGCTTTGGCATTGGAGCGTTTCGTGGAGATCCCAGCCGGACGATTTCGCAAAGGCGCGCAGCCACTCTATGCCGACGAAGGCCCAACGCTTGACCTTCACGTTGATGGATTCTGGATTCAGACCCACGAAGTCACCAATGCTCAATTCTCGAAATTTGTCGAAGCAACAGAGTATCTCACAGACGCCGAACAAGGCGTTCTGGATCAGCGCGAAGGCGCCGGTTCAGCGGTCTTCAAACACCCGGATGATCGCGGCGCAGCGGATGCGCCGTGGACCTTAGTACAGTCGGCCACCTGGCGGACACCAGAAGGCACCGGCAGCTCCATCTCCGACCGGATGAACGAACCCGTTATTCATATCTCCAAGCGCGATGCGGAGGCCTATGCCGTGTGGGCCGGCGGACGTCTGCCGAGCGAAGTTGAGTGGGAATTCGCGGCATCCCTCGGCTTGCCCGACCCGGATGATTCAGTCTCCGGCGCCTATGGTGCAGACGGCCCTCGCGCAAATACCTGGCAGGGCATATTCCCGGTTGCTGACACCGGGGCAGATGGGTTCACAGGTATTGCACCTGTTGGTTGTTTCGCCCCCGACCGGATGGGACTCTATGATATGATCGGCAATGTCTGGGAATGGACGGACACGCCCTATGGTGAGGGCACGCACACCATGAAAGGGGGCTCATTTCTTTGCGCCGATAATTTTTGCAGGCGCTATCGCCCTGCCGCGCGGCACCCTCAAGACACCGACTTTTCGTCCAATCACATTGGCTTTCGAATCGTTCGAGATACCCCGCCGTGACGACGCGAACCCTCGCTCTGATGACGCAGCCAAAAGAGGGGCAAACTTGTTCTCACTCTATTGGCACACGACACTCAAATAGTAGAACGAAAAACAGACGGACCATCGCATGACCCAATTGAGATTCAAGATCGCCTGGGCGGCGTTTATCGCCGTTATTTTTGTTACGTTCAGCACTTGGTATGGCGGCGCATCCAAGCCGATCTCAGCTGAAGAGGGCCAAATCCTCTTAGAGAAAGTTGAGCAGACCTTTGGCGATGCCGACGAAAGCGAACGCGGCTTCATCGCCAATATCGAACAAATGATTCCGCGCGATGATGGCCGAGAGTTTTACGCAGTAAATCTGGAAAACCTCAAAGACGGCCCGGAAGCGGAGCGCGCCGACCGCGCTTACGCCAAGATTGTGTTCCCGCTCTTGCTGAAGCGAGGTGGGCACCCGGTCTTTTTGTCAGAGCGCGTTGGCCTCATGCTCGGCGAGTATGGCAATCAAGTCGATCGTGTCGCTGTTGTCCGTTACCGCTCGCTACGAGACATGATCGATATGGTTTTGGATCCCGCCATGAAAGAAGGCGAAGTCCACAAATTTGCAGCTCTGGATCACACCGAAGTCTTCATCACACGCCCCACAATTTCTTTCGTTCAGGTCCGCATCACACTCGGCTTGCTCCTGATCTTAATCGGGTGGCTGGGCTTGCGCGGCATCGACTGGCTCGCCAATCGCAAACGCAAGTCCGATAGCGCCTGACCGAGTTGGCGGCTTTATCCTTTGCTTTTCCGGATCTGGTCTGACCCGGCCGGCAAACTGAATATCATGCCGTCAGCCCCGACCGTCACTTTGCCATCAAATATCTTTTTGGAATCGCCGAGAAAGACGGGCTCTAACATCTTCACCGGTAATTGCGGAACGATATGATAGTAGACCAGATGATCGACGCCCGCTTCCTGAGCAGCCTTGGCAGCTTCTTCCGGATCCGTGTGATAGTCGAGAATATCGGCAAAAATCTTCTCCGGATTGGTCAAACCGCGCTCCCCGAGCTTGGCGCCGATGGTTTCAACCATTTCCTTGTTCAACGCCTCGTGCAGCATCAGGTCAACGCCTTGCGACGCAGCGACGAAGCGCGGCTGATAAATCGTATCGCCACTGATTGAGATCGACCTGTCTTTATAGTCGATGCGGTATCCAAACGCTGGCTCAATAGGAGCGTGCTCGACGCGAATGGCGGTAATTTTGAGCTCACCTTCTTCAAACACAACAAGCTGTCCACCCGGACCAGACGGAATGATGATTTCCTCCGGGGCCCCGCCAAAGCCATTTGGATTCGCCACTTCGGTGCCATGATGCGCGATACGATAAGTGCTATCAAGGCGATAGGCGGCGTTGAAACCGCCAACGACTTCCGCCGTGCCAACGGGCCCGCGAACAGGCGTTGGCGTTGACCGGCTACCGCCAATCCAGGACATCATCAAAAGCTCGCCCAGGCCATCTATATGATCGGAGTGTAAGTGAGTGAGATACACGCTCTCAAGACGCGCGATCGGGAACCCCATTGAACCAAGATTGCGGACGCCACCTGAACCGACATCAAACACGAAAGCCTGATCGCCTGCGAGGACACCAAGGCAAGGGCCGGCCCGTGTTGCATCCGGCATTGGCGATCCCGTTCCACACAAGTAGACGTGTAAGCCATCGGGCAGCGCGGCGCTGCGATCAACACCCGCATTTTGATCAATCGCACGGTGAAAGACACGTTCGGCAATTTGCGTCTTGAACAGATTGAAGCCGATGATGCCAATCACCAGCAATCCGACAATGCCGATTAGAATTCGCTTTAACCAAGTCATTTATCCATATCTCCCAGCAACCGTTGGATCCATGGCAACCCTTGCAAGGCTGTCGGCATGACGGTTTCGATATTCAACTGTCCTGCAAGCCCGGCCGCACGATGCACGGCAGCCGTTTGCCAAGCTTCCGATGTCGACATTTTGAGCAAATCCGCCCGTTCAGGATAGACCGCGATGGCGACTTCATCCCAGAGTTCTTCGACCTGTCCGAGCGACAGAAACGTCGTATCCGCCGCGAAGAAAACCCGCCCGCCAAAATCCTGGATGATTCCCGCCACTGCTGCGCCATAAAGGCTATAGGCCTGCCGGCCTGTCAGATCTGTCTCGCGGCCATCTTCATATTCAGCTTTGTCTTTGAATTTCAGCAAATTGACCATGAAGATCGGCCCGTTTGGCCCCTTCTCCATCATGGCCTGTATTTGGGCCGGGTCGCTTGGCGTGACCTCATTAATGACTTCCATATCTCTTCCTCCCTTTATTATTCAGCGCGCTGGACTGCCTTCAATGCGTCTTCAATGACCCAAAGGCGGTCCTGCCCCCAGGTCGCAACATCGCCCACCCGGAAGCTTGGAACGCCCCAGATGCCATAGCTGAACATCTCATCCTGATTTCTTTCAGCGTCGGCGCGCCAGTGATCGCCGCCAAGCAGCGGCTTCATCTCAGCCCAGGACAAACCCGCCCGCTCGGTGATCTGTTTGAGACCGCGATCGCTGCCCGCATCGATGCCTTCTGCCCATACGCCGGACAGGAATGATTGGACAAACTCATACCCTTTTCCAAGCTCGAGCGCCTTGTGCAAAATAGCGTAGCCGCGTTCGACAGGCCGCCCCACCGGATCACACATATTGCCGAAAGGAATGCACAGACGCTCGGCTTCACGCACCGTGTCGCTCATAATGTAAAAGCCTTTCATGCGCGGCACTTGCATGCCTCGCATCACCATGGGCAGGACGAAACGCAACTTCAACTCGGCGCCATATGTATCCGCAAGCGCCTTGACTCGTTCAGCGACAATGCCGGTATACGGGCTTCTGAATGACAGATACCAATGCAGCTCAGCGGGCTTGTTCGAAACAGGCCCGGACAAAGACGCCAAAACTGTCGGCGGAGCAAATATTGGGGCCCGGTTCGGTGCCCTTGCCGCCCCCAGATCGCGCAGTCTGCTCTCAAGGTAGTGAAGTCGATCCACGCCCCAATACCATTCGCCCGCATAATAAAGCGTCGCGCCGAGATAGTGACCCTTAGATTCGCGCCGGGCGGCCGCGTCAGCAAGCCCTTGTGTCACGTTCGCTACGGCAGCTGGCGGGCTGTCGCTCTGCACATCGCGCCACAAATTCCGCCCGATATCCGCAGCGTGCTGGAAAAACTCGCCGTCCTCAATTGCCGACACTAAGGCCGCATTTGCAGCGGCAATGCAGGTATCGGATGGCTGCTTGCCGGGGTTGTCAAAATCCAGACCCGCGCGCGCGGCAAGTCGCTCGGCATCCCGGCGGCCATAAGACTCCAGCCTGGCACGATCCGGCGCAGCCCAATCTGGCGGCGGGGCAACGATATAGACTTTCAGCTCGACATCATAGCGGCGGCAAAATTCCGGAAGCACCTGCACCATCAAGTGCGAATATGGATCACCAGCCTCGTGATAATACTCCACCAGATGAGGTGCATTCTGCGCCCGTCTTGCTTTCTCTGCCGTGAGCCGCTTTGCATCACGGCGCTTCACCCCAAAGAGGTGGCGAACGACTTTATTCTGGATGAAGGCCTTCAAACTCATTTCGGAGAGCTCCCGCACAATTTGCGACTCCCTTCCTTGTAATGGCAATTTGAATGCCATTACAATGCATTTTCCAATTCAATCGATGAATGATGACTACTTCTCCGGGCAGCCAATCGATTTTGCAAGAATGTTTCGATGGATCTCGCTCGTGCCGGAATAAATCGTCGCAGCGCGGGTGGCGAAGTATTTTCGCTGCGCGAGCTCACCAAACGGATTCGCCTCCAGAGCCAGGGCCGTGATCGCCTGGTGCAATTCGGTGGCGAGCAGCTTCAACACCGAAGACGGAGCCGTGATCCACAATCCCCACGCATCTGAAAGGTGGCGCGCATCGACAGATTCGAAACTATCGATCAGCACTTCCAAGACGGCAAACCCTTTCCGCATTTGCAGATCCAGTCCGCCAGCGACGTGCGCCCCTCGCAACGCCATTCTGAAAGCGCGTCGCAACACGCCGACCGTGGTATTGTTAGAACGCGCAATCGCCATCAATTGTTTCGCCGTCGTCCAGCCGTCGCCAATGTCGCCGATGCGGCTATCAATGGGTACACGGACATTATCGAAGAACACCTGATTGGTTTCAGCATCGCCATCAATGAACGGAATCGGCTGAACAGTCACACCGGGCGTTTTCATCTCCAACAATAGGAAAACGAGTCCATCACCGCGAATCGATCCCGGCTCTACCCGCGCCAGCAGGAACATATGAGTCGCGTATTGGGCAAAACTCGTCCAGATCTTGCTACCATTGAGGACAAAGTGATCGTCTTCCAGATCAGCACGCAAAGACAATGCAGTGAGGTCTGACCCGGCTTGCGGTTCAGAGAACCCCTGACACCATTCATGCTCGCCCGACAGAATGGCGGGTAAATAGTCCGCTTTCTGTTGCGGTGTTCCGGCTTCGATGATGAGCGGTCCAATTGTGCGGATACCTGATGACATCAGGATCGGCGCGTCCCGGTCTGCGCATTGGCTATCAAAATAGAGACGCTGCGCCGGGCTCCATCCAGTGCCACCATAGGCTCGTGGCCAGCTTGGCGCCAGCCAGCCTTGCTGGTGGACACGCGCTCGCCATTTTTCAGATGCTTCTGGCGCCGACTTGAGGCCCGTCGTTTCGCGCCCGGCCTGTTGCAAGTCCGGGGTCAGCGCGCGGTCGAGAAAGGCATTTATATCAGATTTGAACGCCTCAGATACAAATTGTGCATCGATCTCAGGCTCGGCTGTTTCAGTATCGCCAAAACTGCCATCCATGCCATGCTCCGTTGGGTATTTGGCGCACTATCAGCTGGCAATGTTCTGAGAGACAATAAGGACAAATACGAGGGCGACGCGCCTGATCAGGGCAGCAGGCAATCTCTCTTCGCCGGTTTCGGGAGGGTGGTGCCCGCGGCCGGACTTGAACCGGCAAGCCCTATTACGAGCGGCGGATTTT
>CAYGUD010000038.1:2549-12448 GCA_964352865.1 uncultured Hyphomonas sp. | reverse complement strand
GAGTATACCCAGAATGGCGAGACCAAGACAGCCAAAGCGCGCGCTGAAGTTATCCTCTCCGGCGGCGCCATTAACAGCCCGCAATTGCTCGAGCTTTCGGGCATTGGCCATCCGGATTTGCTGAAGGAAAAAGGCATTGAGGTCGTGTCGGCCTTGCCAGGCGTGGGCGAGAACCTGCAGGACCATTTCGTGCTCGGCAATCGCTATCGCATGAAACCTGGAACGCCGTCTGTGAATCAGCAATCCCGCGGTCTCGCTATGGTTGGCGAAGTATTCAAATATCTGACTCAGCGCAAAGGCTTGCTGACCCTGTCGGCGGCGCATGTCGCAGCATTTGTCAAAACCCGGCCGGAACTCGCGACGCCAGACGTTCAGTATCACATCCTGCCGGCCACTATGGATATGCAGAAAATGACTGAAAGTGGTGACATGGAGCTCGAAAAAGCGCCCGGCATCACCATCGCCCCCTGTCAGCTCCGGCCCGAGAGCCGCGGCAGCGTGCATATTAAATCCGCCCAGCATGACCAACACCCGGCCATTCTGCCAAACTATCTGCACGATCCGCTGGATCAACAGACCGCCATTGCAGGTTTGCGCTGGGCCCGGAAATTTGCCGAGCAGGATGCGCTCGCGCAATTTATCGATCACGAGATGGAGCCCGGTCCCGAGGCGCAATCAGATGAAGACTTACTCGCTTATGCACGCGAAACCGGCGGCACCATCTATCACCCGGTTGGTACCTGCAAGATGGGCATTGATGGCGACACAAGGGCTGTGGTGGACGACCAGTTAAATGTTCGCGGCGTCGAAGGTCTGCGTGTCGTGGACGCATCAATCATGCCCCGTCTGGTCAGTGGCAATACCAACGCCCCGACCATTGCCATCGCCGAAAAAGCCAGCGATATGATCCGCGCAACTGCCAGAGAAAGCGTTTCGGCCTGATCAATGCCAAATGATATTCCTATTGAAGCACTGTTTGCGCCCGTCTTCGTGCTGTCCGTCATCATTGAGTGGTGGGCGGTCAAATCCGGCCGTGCCACAGGGCGATACGAAACCAAGGATGCGATCACCAGTATGACCATGGGGCTCGGCAATGCGATTGTCGGAACGCTGACCGGTGTCGCGGCTTTGTGGATGCTGATGCTGGTCTGGCCGTACCGGGTGATGACGATGCCAAACACCTGGTGGAGCTTCGCCTTGGTCTTCGTGCTGTATGATTTCGTCTATTACTGGAAGCACCGGTTCGCACATCGTGTCCGCTGGTTCTGGATGGAACATGTCACCCATCATTCCAGCAAGCATTACAATCTGACGACCGCCTTGCGACAACCCTGGTTCGGACCGTTTACCGGGCTGATACTGATCGGCTGGTCTTTGGTTCTGCTTGGCTTCCACCCACTGATCATTGGCGTCGCAGGCGGGATCAATCTGGTTTATCAGTTCTGGATCCATACCGAAGCCATTGATAAGTGCCCGCGCTGGTTTGAAGCGGTGTTCAATACGCCCAGCCATCACCGCGTTCATCATGCCACCAATCCGCGCTATCTGGATGCCAATTATGCTGGCGTATTTATCATTTGGGACAAGATGTTCGGGTCTTTCATTCCTGAGCAAAAGGCTGACAAGCCGGACTATGGCATCGTCAAACCGCTGAACACTTATAATCCGGTCATGGTTGCTTTTCATGAGCTCTTTGCCTTGCTGCGCGATTGCGCCTCAGATGGCATCAAGCCACTGACCTGGTTCAAACGCGCCGCAAATGCGCCAGGCTGGAGCCCGGATGGCGATCATAATCGCACCGAAGAGATACGCGCTGAATGGAAGGCGGAGCAGGAAGCCACCTAAGCGGACACATCCGGCAAGACCTGCGCATGCTTCACGCTGCCATAAGCAAAACTTGTATCGATACTGGCAATACCGGGCACGCGTTGTAACTCGCGGCGCACAAAACTCTCATAATCGTCGAGGTCTGCTGCAATCACGCGGAGCAAATAGTCCGACCGCCCCGTCATCAGCCAACAATCCATGACTTGCGGCATATTTATGATCGCCCGCTCAAAGCCTTGCACCGCTTCGTCGCTATGACGTTCAAGCTTGATGCGGATGAACACCGTGACGGGCAGACCCCACGCTTTCTGGTCGACAAGGGCCGTATAGCCCTTGATCACGCCCTGCTCTTCCATCAGGCGCAATCTGCGCAAACATGGGCTGGGCGAGAGGTTCACGCGCTCTGATAGCTCCTGATTGGTCAGCCGGCCATCGGCCTGCAATTCCTTCAATATCTGGCGGTCTTTGCTATCCATAAGCCAATCCTTAGCAGTTTCTGCTAATATATAAGCAAATGACTTGCCATTTCGCAAACTCCTGCGGGCGATTTTGGAGTATTCTTTGCGTATAGGAGATGCCCCATGCAAGATGATCACACCAAAGGCTTTGCCACACGCGCCATTCATCACGGCTATGATCCGCTCAGCGCTGACGGGGCACTGACCCCGCCGCTGCATCTTACGTCAACATTCGCATTCGAAACCGCCGAACAAGGCGGCGCACGGTTTGCGGGCGAGGCACCCGGGCATATTTACTCGCGTATCTCGAACCCGACCACTGATCTGCTCGAACAACGCATGGCCTCTCTCGAAGGCGCTGAAGCAGCTGTCGCGATGGCCTCCGGCATGGGCGCGATCACGTCAGTCTTGTGGAGCTTTCTGCAAGCTGGTGACGAGCTGATCACTGACAAGACCTTGTATGGTTGCACTTTCTCTTTCTTCCAGCACGGTCTCAGCCGGTTTGGAGTGACCGTCACGCATGTCGATCTGACCAATCCTCTGGCGCTGGAAACCGCGATTTCTGACAAAACCAAAATCGTCTATTTCGAAACTCCCGCAAACCCGAATATGCGGCTCGTCGATATTGAGGCGGTCAGCGCAATCGCCAAACGCCACGGTGCAAAAACGATTGTCGACAATACCTATGCGACGCCGGTTCAAACCCGCCCGCTGGCCCATGGTGCGGACATTGTTGTGCATTCTGCGACCAAGTACCTGGGCGGACATGGCGACCTGATTGCCGGCATCGCGGTTGGATCAAATGAGGACATGGCCGAGGTGCGCATGGTAGGCGTCAAGGATATGACAGGCTCGGTCCTCGCGCCGTTCAATGCCATGTTGGTCCTGAGGGGTCTAAAGACGCTGGCGCTGCGTGTCGAACGACATGCCAAGAGCGCTCAGGAAGTCGCAGAAATGCTGTCGGCGCATAGCCAGGTGGCGGCGGTGTTCTATCCCGGCCTGGAAAGCTTCCCGCAGCATGACCTCGCCAAGCGGCAAATGAACGGCTTTGGCGGCATGATCGCATTTGAACTGACAGGTGGGTATGCGGCCGGCATTGATATGATGAACCGTCTACAGCTGATCCGGCGCGCCGTGAGCCTCGGCGATGCTGAGACGCTGATCCAGCACCCGGCGAGCATGACGCACTCAACCTATTCTCGCGAAGAACGCGAAGCGCATGGCATCAGCGAAGGCCTGGTTCGGATATCCGTTGGGCTTGAAGACGTGTCTGACGTGATGGCAGATCTGCATCAGGCGCTGGGTTCAAATCAAGTGGTTGCAGCCTAGGCCCCGCTAAACCCGTTTTTCGAAAATCACACTGAGATTATTCGAGGGCATTTCGGCAATCTCGGCGAGCTGCAAACCGGCTTCCATCGCCAATGGAATGATATCCAGCTCCAGGTCACGCACCCCCCAGCGTGGGTCGCGCCGTTTCAAATCCTCGCTGAAGCGCTGATTAGATGGCGCGATATCGCCGTTTTGCGCAAACGGTCCATACAACATCAAGCGCCCGTTTGGCGTCAGCAATCGCCCGGCACCGCCGATCAGACCAATCGCGGCTTCGAATGGCGCGATATGAATCATATTGGCGCAGAACAGTCCGTTCCAAACTTGCTCTGCTTCGCCCCACTCTGATTGTGTCGTGTCGACAGTGAGCGGCCCGAGCAATCGACCATGCCCGACATGCTGCGCCCAGGCGGACTGGCTGGCCTGACTGGCCTGATCAATATCGGAATAGGTCCATTCCAGTTCATGCGCGTTCGCCGTGATATGCGCGCCATGCTCTCCTGTCCCTGAAGCAATTTCGAGCACCCGGCCCGTGCGCGGCATCAAGCGCAAATAGGTCTCGCGAACGATATCCTTGTTGCGCCCCGTCGACGGCGAAAACCGGCGACCATCTTCTGAGGTCTGGCGTTGCTCCAGCGCCAGAGGCTGGCCTGATCCGGCTTTTTGATAGCCTGCATTCTCATCTGTCATACCTTGCCCATAAGAGGTTTCAGGGCCGCATGGAAGTCGCAGAGCTGATCTGGCTCAAGCCGCCGAAATTGCGACAGCGCGCTGCCGCGCATAGACAAATTCCTCAGCGTCCAGATCCACCAGAGGGAGCTCTTCTCGTTCTCGCCAATAGTCCTGTGAGTGCGCCCAGATTGGATCGTCCCCGCGTTTCGGCATCAAATGCATCGCGCGCATCAGATAGCCGGGATTGAAATTATCCGAGTCCATCCATGGCAGAAGCCGCATATCCTTATCTTTTTCACGCAATTCGACCCGCACTTCATCGACGCCTTTCTCATCCATGTGCTGCAACAATCGGCAAACGAAGTCGCCGACCAGATCGACCCGCAACGTCCAGCTGGCACGGAAATAACCGAACACCCAAACCATGTTGGGCACGCCTGTGAACATCATGCCTCGATACGTCACGCTCTGGCTGAAATCGACGGCGTCGCCATCGACTTCGAACGGAATACCGCCCAGCACGGAGAGATTAAATCCTGTCGCCGTGATAATGATATCGGCGTCGAGGTGTTTTCCAGATTTGAGCAGAATGCCTGTCTTGGTGAAGCGCTCGATTTCGTCCGTCACGACGCTCGCCGCGCCGGTCGCTATGCCCTGGAACAAATCGCCATCCGGAATGAAGGCGAGACGTTGTTGCCACGGGCGATATTTCGGCGTGAAATGAGTCTTAATGTCAAAGTCCGGGCCAAGATAGGCTTCAGCGGCTTCCAACAGTTCGGCTTTGACCACGTCCGGTTCGGTCAGGCACCGCTGGCAGGTCTCATCCTGATCGAACAGCGCTTTTTTCCGAGCGATCTCGTGTACCAGTTCGTCGGACACGCCAATGCGCCGCAACTCATCCGCCAGTTCATTACGGTTTTCCGCCGGGAAGAAGTAGGTCGGCGATCTCTGCAGAAGCGTGACATGCTCACAATCACCAGCAATCGCTGGCACCAAAGTGGCTGCGGTCGCGCCTGAGCCAATACAGATAACGCGTTTGCCAGACAGGTCTGTGTCTTCTGGCCAGGTTTGCGGGTGGATGATCTCGCCCTCGAAATCCTCCATGCCCTCCCATTCAGGCGTGTAGCCTTGATCCGGATTGTAATAGCCCTGGCACATCCACAAGAAGGTGCAGGTATAGGTTTTCTGCTCGCCAGTTTCGCCGCACGTCGCCGTCACGGTCCAGAGCTTGTCGTTCGAAGAATAGCGCGCGCCGATTATCGTATGAGAGTAGCGAATGTGGCGGGCAATATCATTCTCTTCGATTACGTCGCCCATATATTTCAGGATCTCATCAGCCGTCGCGATTGGTGGCCCGATCCAGGGTTTGAAGCGATATCCGAATGTATAGAGATCGCTATCTGAGCGGATCCCGGGATACGTATGCGTGCGCCAGGTGCCGCCAAAGTCCGCCAGTTTTTCCAGCACCAAATAGGATTTTTCAGGGCATTGGGTCTGCAAATGATAAGCAGACCCGATGCCGGAGATACCGGCGCCAGCGATCAGAACATCAAAGTGGCCATCGATTTTTTGCGGCGCCATAAGGGCATCCTCCCATGTTTCTCGGGAGGCTGCCGGTCAAGCCAGGCAACGCCAATACGGAACATGCCGTATCTCACGCGGCGATAAGTCGTCCTATGAGCGCGGTTGAAACCGATCGCGAAGCTCTGGCTTCAGAATTTTGCCATTCGCGTTGCGCGGCAGCGGCTCGTTTTGAAACTGAATCTCCACTGGCACTTTGAACGCCGCAATTTGATTTCGGACATGTGCCCGGAGCTCATCTTCACTGGCCTCTGTGCCAGGTTTCAATTGAACAACAGCGCCCACTTCCTGACCGAGGATTTTATGCGGAATACCGACAACAGACGCATCCATGACAGCCGGATGGTCATACAGCGCGCTCTCGACTTCGATACAGTAAATATTCTCGCCGCCGCGGATCAACATGTCCTTGGCGCGGTCGACCAGGTAAAGAAAGCCCTCTTCGTCGATACGGGCGAGATCGCCAGTGACAACCCAGCCATCAACAAATGTCTCGGCCGTTGCCTCGGGTTTGTTCCAATAGGCCTTGCAATTCATCGGACCTTTGCACCACAGCTCACCAACTTCGCCGGGGGCGACTTCTTTGCCATCTGGATCGATGATTTTGAGCTCTACCGCGCCGGGAGGCGCGCCAGCACTGTCCGGGCGGTTCACATAGTCTTCACCAATGTTCAATGATGCCGTGGCGCAGGTTTCAGTCATCCCCCAGCCATTGCCGGGCGCTGCCTCTGGAAAGCGTTTTTTGATTGTCGACACCAATTCCGGCGCTGACGGCGCGCCGCCATAGGAAATCGCCTTGATGGATGAGAGGTCATAATTGTCGCGCTCAGGATGCTCGAGCAATTGCCAGGCAATGGCCGGCACACCGCCAACCGCGTTGATCTCTTCGCGTTCAATGATTGGCAGCGCTTCGCCCGCGTCCCATTTGTACATGGAGACGATCTTGCTGCCTTGCAGCATGCTTGGGATCAGGATGGCGAAAGAGCCTGTCGCATGGAAAAACGGGATCGCAAGCAACGTCGCGCTCTGCTCATTCGGATCTGGCTCCGGCGGCGTTTCACCGCGGCGCAGCAGCATCCGCATCTGACACGTCAAAGAGTTCAGCATGTTAGAGATAATCGCGCGGTGCGAGGCCAGCGCGCCTTTCGGGCGGCCCGTTGTCCCCGAAGTATACATAATCGTCGCGTCATCGTCCGGATGCAGATCAACGGCTGGCAGACCAATCTTTTCGAGCTGCGCCCAATTGCTCACCGGCCCGATCAGGTCTTCCAGAGTGTACACATTGTCGCCGCTGACTTTATCGCCCGCGCGAGCAACGATAATCGCTTCAAGCTCGGTCAGATTGGCGACCCTATCTTTGATCCGGTCATGGATTTGCGGGTCAATCACAGCGATTTTCGCACCGCAGTCTTTTAGGCCGTATTCAAGCTCATCAGCTGTCCACCAGGAATTCATCGGCGTCGCGATCGCGCCAATCGAAAGCGCCGCAAAGAACGGGACCGGCCATTGCGGGAAATTGCGCATGATCACTGCGATCCGGTCACCTTTTTTGACGCCGAACTGCTCTTGCAGAATTTTCGCGAAATGCTCGACGGCCCGCGTGAACGCCGCATAAGTCACGCGCTCATCTTCGTAGACAAGGTAATCGCGCGCGCCGAACTGCGGCTCCGCGAGTTCCAGAATGGTTCGAATGGTTGGTGGTGCATTGGCGTAAATCTTCATCGATACGCCATCGACAACACCGTCGCTGAGTTGAAGCGGGCTATCTGATGCGGCAATCGCGGCATTGGCTTGTGCGATTGAAATGACGGGCCAACCGTCTGGCAGAGCTGCTGCGGCCATTGAATTCCTCCAGGTGCATTTTCTTTGTTGCTACCGGATATGAGGCAAGCTCAGCCCCTACGGAAGGGGCGACGCTGCGGCAGGTCTGTGTTTGTTTCAGTTTTGAACGAATTTACTCGTGGAACGAGCGCAATACATCCACGGGAAGCTCCATACCGGCATCGAACTGATGATAGGCATCCAGCGCAAGCACCAGGGGTCTGACCGGCTCGATCATCACACTTTGGGTGGCAACAGGTTCGGTCACCACTTCCATGGATGTGGGTTCTGCGTAAACTTCATTTTGAGATTCAAGATCCGGATTCATCATCAAGACGCCCAGAAATGCCAGGATACCAGCGATAAAAACGGTAAAAAACGACTGCATTGAGGGACAACTCCCGACTACTCTACACGCTCCCCACGAGCAATATCTATGCCACGTACCCTAACAAGGCGAGTTACTTTTAGCAGATGTTTTTAATAAATCAGTAACTTTTTTCAATCGCATAGCAAACCAGCGCTGACCAAAGGATCAGCGCTGGTGCTCAGTCACTAAAGGAGCTGCATTCTACAGCAGAGACTGAAAGCCTATTTTCCGAAATCGCAGAAGCGCACTGAGCGCTCCGTTCCATCCGGTTCAATGACTTGATACTTAGGGCCAGTCAGCTCGGCAGCATCACACAAATAGCCAACCTGATACATATCGAGAATATAGTCATTGTGCGGGGTCAGAGCATTTTCAAACATAAGGTCTGCAGCCGTTTGGTGCTCGCCGAGACGGAACCTCGCCTTGAACTCCTCCAGCGGTGACAGGCCGCCCATTTCGATCTTGCCATTAAGACTTGTCGCTTCGCCGCGCGCATAATCGCGCAGCTCTGACGCAGCACCTGCCTGGGCGTGGTTAGGATATGTCTCAATGAACTCATCCAGCGCTTCAATTGCGCCCCAGAGCTGATTGCCGTCGCCCATTTTCAGCTCGGCCATACGGTACAGGGCAGCCGCTTTTTCATCTTCGCTGGCAGTCTGCATTCCGATGAGCTGCTCAAGGCGTAAAATCGCGGCTTGCTCGTTTCCGGCTTCGACCAGGTCATCAACGGTGCCCATAGCGAGGACAAACGGGCTCAGCTCATTGGTTTCCACGGCAGGCGGTGTGTCGACAATCACTGGCGCGGTCTCAGCGGGGGTCGAGGCGCAAGCTGTGGCAAGGGCGAGCAATGGAACGGAAAAAAGAATGCGCATGATTATATCTCTCTCAAACTGTAACTATCATTGGTTCACTGACGCGGTGGCGAGACTAAGGCAGAAATCAGGAGAGGCTGGGATCGTCGCACCAGACGGCGCCTTCGACATCCTCGCGGATCGGGCCATATTTGTGGACGGTCTCAGCCGTATCACTGTGACCGGCAGCGCAAACATAACGTCCTTCCTGCAACAGATAGAGCTGCGCCTCATTCGGGGTCAGACCAGATTCGCGATATCGCGTCGCCGCATCTGCAAAGTCGCCCATAAGCACTTTATCATCGAACCAGTCCGGCAGATTTTGCAACTGTGCCAAGCGCGCTTGGGCGGATTCGATCTCAGCGGCGGCGAAAATGAGCCGACGCTCAGCTGCAGAGGCGCGCGGATCTGTCGGCTGCAATAAGGCGAAGGCTTGAAGGTCTTTAATCGCGCCAGGCAAATTGAATCGCCCGTCTAGGCGCTTGCTGGCGCGTAGGTATAAGGCATCGCCGCGCTGCGCCTCTGTCAGGTCTGATCGGGACAGCAATTGATCAAGCGCCGCATCGGCAGAAGCCACACTGGGGTTCTGATCGAGCCGCGACATCTCGGCGCCAAACTGGGCGGCATCCATGCTTGCTGGCACTGTCTCACAGGCGGCAATAACAAATAGAAGACATGAGACGAGTAAGCGTGGCGACATAAGCGTTCCTCTTGCGATCCGGATCCGGAAACAAGAGGCTTTGGCAGTCGACTAAGGCCGAAAAACGGCAGGCACTGTTACGGTAAGATTAGGCGCGTGCGAAACGTTCGATTTCAGCGACATCGCCGCGGCCGAGTGCTTCAATCGCGCGAGCTGCAATATGACGCGCGGTGAGCCCAGCCTGTTCATACATCAGTTCGGGTTTGTCTTGATCCTGAAACACATCCGGCAAATGCAGCGTGCGGATCTTGAGCCCGGTATCGAGCGCACCGACATGCGCCAGATGTTGC
>CAYGUD010000038.1:0-2539 GCA_964352865.1 uncultured Hyphomonas sp. | reverse complement strand
ACAACTGCTCCAAAGCCGCCGCGGGCGCCTTCTTCCAGCGTGATCAGAACTTCATGATCACGCGCCAGACGGTTCGTCAGGTCAGCGTCAATCGGTTTGGCAAATCTGGCATCGGCGACGGTGCAGGACAGCCCCTGCGCTGACAGCATCTCTGCCGCTTTCAAGGCCTCTTGCAAGCGCGCACCATAAGACAATATGGCAATCGATGTTCCTTCGCGGACAATCTTGCCTTTGCCGATTTCCAGAGGTGTCAAAACCTCTGGCATCTGGACGCCATAGCCCTCGCCGCGCGGATAGCGGAACGCGGAAGGTCGATCATCAATCTCATTCGCTGTCGCGACCATACGGGCCAGTTCTGCTTCATCGGAAGCCGCCATGCAGACGAAGCCAGGCAAGGCGCCAAGATAGCCGATATCAAAGCTGCCCGCATGGGTCGGTCCGTCAGCCCCAACGAGACCCGCGCGATCAATCGCAAACCTTACCGGCAGGCTCTGGATCGCGACATCATGCACGACTTGATCATATCCACGTTGCAGGAAAGTCGAATAGATCGCGGCGTAGGGCTTCATGCCATCGGCGGCCATACCTGCCGCCATGGTCACGGCGTGCTCTTCAGCGATGCCGACATCAAAGGCGCGGTCCGGCAACGCTTTCTGAAACAGGTTTACGCCTGTGCCAGACGGCATTGCCGCAGTGATCGCGCAAATCTTGTCATCTGTCTCAGCCAGTTTGACCAGCGTATTGCCGAACACGTCCTGAAATTTCGGCGCGCCAGGTTTGGATTTTTGCTGTTCGCCGGTGACGACATTGAATTTCGAGACACCATGATATTTGTCAGCGCTGTTTTCGGCTGGCGCATAGCCGTGCCCTTTTTGCGTCACGACGTGAACCAGAACGGGACGCTGCATCTGTTTGACGTTTTCGAGCACTGGCAAAAGCACATCCAGATCGTGGCCGTCGATCGGGCCGACATAATAGAAGCCAAGCTCCTCGAACATCGTGCCGCCCATCGCGAAGCCGCGCAGATATTCTTCGGCCTTGCGCGCAGGATTGGCCAGGCCGATCGGTTTGGCCACAGATTTCGCGAGTTTGCGCAATCCGCGATAAGAGCGTCCGGAGACCAGACGACTGAAATAATGGCTCATCGCGCCAACGGGCGGCGCAATCGACATGTCATTATCGTTCAGGATGACGACTTGGCGCTTTTGATCACCGCCAACATTGTTCATAGCTTCATACGCCATGCCCGCCGTCATCGAGCCATCACCAATCACCGAAACGACGTGATTATCATGGCCTTGCAAGTCCCGGGATGTTGCGAAGCCGTGCGCTGCAGAAATTGACGTCGACGCATGCGCCGCGCCAAATGGATCAAACTCACTCTCAGCACGTTTGGTAAACCCGGAGAGCCCACCGCCCTGGCGCAGGGTGCGAATACGGTCGCGACGTCCAGTCAGGATTTTATGCGGGTAACATTGATGACCGACATCCCAGATCAATCGATCTGTCGGTGTATTGAAGACAGAGTGTAGTGCAACGGTGAGCTCAACCACGCCGAGCCCGGCACCAAGATGTCCACCGGTCACAGAAACGGCATCAATGACTTCCTGACGAACTTCATCCGCGATTTGCTTAAGCTCTTCGCGCGACCGATTGGTAAGATCATCGGGCGTCAGAATTTCATCCAGCAATCGGGCATTCTTCAGGTCTGTCATCAGTTGGCCTCCCTACAGCCAATAGCCTCAATCAGTGAGTTTAGTGTTTTCTGTCCAAAACAAAATCAACTGATTGCAGCAAGATATTGGCGCGATTGCGGAAGATTGCGAGATGTTCTTTGGCCTGCGCGGCGAGGAGCCGCACTCTCTCTCGGGCCTGATCGACCCCCATAAGGGTCACAAAATTGGCTTTTCCGGCGGATTTATCCGTGCGCAGAGGCTTGCCAACATGGTCTTCTTCACCCGTCGCATCGAGTAGATCGTCGGAAATCTGGTAGGCCAGGCCAAGATCATGAGCGAACCCATGCAAGGCTTGCCGCTCGACTTCATTGGCACCGCCAAGAATCGCCCCTGCTTCGACAGAGTAGGAAATAAGAGCGCCGGTCTTGAGCCGCTGCATTCGTGTAATTGTGTTGAGATCGCGCGGGCTTTCATCCTCGAGCATATCAATCATCTGACCGCCCACCATGCCCTGCGCGCCAGAATTGTCTGCCAGCCGTTCGAGCAGTTTCAATCGAATGTGCGGGTCCTGATGAGTTTCGCGATTGGCCAGGATCTTGAACGCCAGTGTCAGCAAGGCATCGCCTGCCAGAACCGCTGTCGCTTCATCAAAGGCTTTGTGCACCGTTGGCTGGCCGCGACGAAAATCATCATCATCCATGCACGGCAAATCATCGTGGATGAGAGAATAGCAGTGTACGCATTCCAGCGCAGCGGCGGTTCGCAGCAGGCTTTTCTCTGGCGCATCAAACATCGCCCCGGTCTCGATCACATAGAACGGACGCATGCGTTTGCCGTTCGCCAGTGCCGAATGACGCATGGCC
>CAYGUD010000037.1:0-12678 GCA_964352865.1 uncultured Hyphomonas sp. | reverse complement strand
GACACTTATGCGTCGCTCAACCCGTGGCGCAAAACGCAAGTCGCCCGCCACCCGGAACGACCGCATTTTTCCGACTATATCGAATCGCTATTCGATGATTTCCAGGAACTCGCAGGTGACCGCGTCTTTGGTAATGATGAAGCCGTCATTGGCGGCCTGGCGAGTTTCAACGGTCAATCTGTTGTCGTTATCGGTCACGAAAAAGGCCGTACAACAGAAAGCCGTCTGAAACATAATTTCGGCATGGCGCACCCGGAAGGCTATCGCAAAGCGGTTCGCTTGATGGATCTTGCGGACCGTTTCGGTTTGCCGGTCATCACTTTCGTTGACACGGCTGGCGCCTTTCCGGGCAAAGCTGGCGAAGAACGCGGACAAGCCGAAGCAATTGCACGCTCGACCGAGCGCTGCCTGACGCTGAAAGTTCCGATCATTTCCCTGATCATTGGCGAAGGCGGATCTGGCGGGGCCATCGCCATTGCGGCTGCCAATCACGTTCTGATGATGGAGCACTCCATCTATTCGGTGATCTCGCCGGAAGGCTGCGCCTCCATCCTCTATCGCGACGCGGCCAAAGCCAAGGATGCGGCTGAGGCGATGAAAATTACGGCGACGGATCTGAAGAAGATGAAAGTCATTGATGGGGTCGTTAAAGAACCCGTCGGCGGCGCCCACCGCGCGCCTGACAAGGCCATGAAAGCCGCTGGCAAGGCGATTGATAAAGCCCTGCAGTCTCTGCTGGAGCTGAGTGAGCAAGAGCTGAAAGTCCAGCGCCGCGAGCGGTTCTACGCCATTGGTCGCGAAGGGCTGAACTAAACCCCACTTGAAACAATATCCTGAGCTTAATTCAAATAAACGCAGCGATACAGGACCCAAACAAAAAGGGCGGCCCGAGGGCCGCCCTTTCAATTTCTCGTATCTGGTCTCGGCTTAGCTGCCGCCACCAAACCGCTTGGTCACACTGACCTTGAACGTCCGTCCAAATGGATTGTGTGTGTAAGGGTCATAGTTCAGATCGAAAGCCGCGAACGGTGGGTCTTCGTCTGTGATGTTGACCACTGACAGACCGACATCAAGATCCCACTGAGACTGCCAGGTATAGAAGGCATCAAATGTGGTTTGGCTATCAATCTCCGCGCCGACATTGCCACGAGAAGCCGCTGGGCGCTCATCGTCATAAGAGTCGGTGTGTCGCATGACACCACGAATATTGTGGTCGCCCAGAGCATAGTTGGCCGAAACATTGGCTTTCCACTGTGGCAAAGACCGCGAGAAGTTCGAACGGTTGAATTGTCCAACACGGTCGCCGCCAGCAATGTTGACACCGGCAATGTCGAAGTCGCCGACATCATACTCGATGATATAGGTCGTATCGAGCGCGAGCTCGAACTCGCCGCCACCAAGATCCCAGACGTTTCCGACCCGCAAATCGATACCAGACGTTTTGATGTCTGGACCGTTCACGACGTTTGCACGAATACGTTCGATGCCACTCGCAGCAGGTGCCGCCGGGTTTGCAAACGTAATGCGTTCGAGCACTCCGCCTGTGGTTTCACCAGCACCAAGTGCTGCGATCGCGGCGTTCACAATAGCGTTCTGGTCTTCAACGATGATCGGATCAGAGAAATCGAAATTGTAATAGTCGACTGTAGCCGTAAAGCCGCCATTCTCGAACAATGCCCCGAGATTGAAGCTGAATGCACTTTCCGGGCTGAGGTCTGGATTACCAAACTGGTCAACCGCTTTAAAGGCACCGGTCGGCGCAATGAACTGCAGAGTTGTCCCAACGCCGCCCAACTGGTTCAGAGTTGGCCCGCGGAACGAAGTTTGGGCAGATCCGCGCAGTGCCAGATTGTCACTGACTTGCCACTTAGCTGCAACTTTCGGGTCAAATGTTGATCCAACTTCGCCACCATAATCTTCGTACCGCATGGCAGCCTGGATATCGACATTGTCGAAGAGTGGGATCTGTACTTCGCCAAACAGAGCGTAGATCGTTTGATCTTCATCACGCGCGCTGCCGCCCGCAAGGAAGCTAAACGGTCCGGTACCGGTTGGTCCTGGCGTGATTGCCAGGTTGCTGACGGCGTTCGGTGTGACTTTGAACGTCTCACGACGAACCTGGAAACCAACAGCATAACCAACGGCTCCGCCTGAAGCCTCAACGTTGCTCTGACCTGACATAACACCGTCAATAACAAACAGGCTCGTTTCCCGGTCATCACCAACTTCGTCCGTCAACCAATCCGCGAGGGCTACAGAATTCGCCAGCGAAGCGTCGAATTGTGGATTAGGCGTTCCATCAATCGCATTAGCTGCGATCGCGTTGGAGAATGGGTTATAATATTCACACCCGCCTTGTCCTGCGACAGCACCTGTTGGAACAGCTCCTGTGATTGGGTCCGAACAGACACCGAAGCCGGCCAGCGCATTGATAAAGCCAAGCGTATAGGTGTCATTGGTATAGCGTGAACCTTCAGTGAGAGAGTAGGTTGCGCCCAACTCCCAGTCCACGCCGCTTTGGAACGTCCCAGAGAGGTCGCCAGACAAGCGGTAATGATCGTATCCACGCGTACCTTGTTGTGCGCCGCCCGTACCAGGGAAACCACCCCAACCGAAACTACGTCCAAAGAAGACGAGAGGCGAAACACCAAGTCCACCCGTATCCGTTACCGGATCATAGAGGTCTGGAGTTCCACCTGTCAGGAGCGGTGAATAGTCCGCAAAGGTCGCAGCAGCCCAGGCAGGATTGTCCGCGATATACTGTTGCAAACCCGGATGGTTTGGCAGCACTACGTTTCCAAATAGAGCCTGCGGCGGATAAGATGGTGAGGTTTTCCACTCCGGAACCTCTGTAGATCCATAAAGGCCTTCGAGGTGGAAATCGACGCCATTCTGGAACGTCCGATTGTATTCGGAGAAAATCTGAAAGCGCTCTTCTTCTTCAACAAGGTTGTCAAATTGCGTGAACTGGAAGCGACAGAGCACGCCACCGTCTACGCCACCCAATGTCGTACATTGGTCATCCGAGTTTGCGAAAGCCAGAGGCGTGCCTGCGGCCGCAACGCCTGTTCCGATATTGCCTGTGGCAACAAATGAGCCAGGATTACCAATGGTTGAAAAACCGCCGACTGGATTGTCTGCGAAGGGAAGAATGGCCCAATCTTGATCCAGAAGCTGAGACTCATTACGGAACTGGTAGCCGACAGAGGTCACCCAGTTCCAATTGTCGCCTTGCATGCCGTAAGCTGCAGAAACGTCATACTCACCGTCGGTGCCGTCGAATTGCTGAAAGCTGCCGGATACCTCGAAGCCTTCAAGATCATCGCGCGTAATGAAGTTCACAACGCCTGCAATCGCATCCGAACCGTAAAGGGCGGCCGCGCCGTCCTTCAGGACTTCGATACGACCAATTGCGGCAGCCGGGATCATATTGGTGTCAACGAATAGCTGAGCTTGCTCGCCAATTGCATATGGTGCTGGCGCTTCGCGACGTCCGTTGAGAAGCACGAGTGTCCGGGCTGGCCCGAGACCGCGCAAGTTCACGTTCGATGTACCTTCGAGGCCATTAGACGCAAACTGGTTGGTTTGACCGTCAACACCTGATGACACGCCCAGATTGCGGATCAGTTCAGTAATCTTTGGGCTGCCTTCAAGCTTTAAATCCTGGGCTGTCAGGACATCGACGGGCAACGCCGCATCTTCGGGCGTTCCTTTGATAAACGAACCCGTAACCGTAACCGTCTGTTGACGTAGCTCATCGCCGCTGTCTTGTGCCAAGGCCGTGCCACCTGCCGTTAAGGCAGCAAGCGAAGCACTGAAAACCAGTTTTCTACCAAGCGTCATATTATTCCTCCGTGATTAGTCTAATCCCGCCAAATCTCGTGTCGCGGACTGGCGTCACTCACCACCCTATTTTGATGAAGAGGTTGTTAAAGAGGCGAACTATGCTGCGCTGCACAATAATGGTGCTTTCGGCCCCCGGAAATTGTGTCTTGCCGTGCCGAACAGAGAACGAATTTGCGTATTATGCCTGTCCAAACCGCTCAAAACACGCTTAGACGCTTGAATGTCCCAGCCAATCGCGCAAATTTCTACCTTCTTCGCAGATGCAGCAGAGCCCGCGTCGTTTCCAACCGCTGTGTTGCGCTTTCGCAACACGCGATGGGCCCGGAATATTGGCCTCGACTCTCTTGACGCGACGGCATGGATTCAGCATTTCGCAAAATTCGCACCTCTGCCTGACAATCTGCCTCAGCCCTTGGCACTGAGATATCACGGCCATCAATTCCACACCTATAATCCCGACCTTGGCGACGGCCGTGGCTTCTTGTTTGCGCAAGTACAGGATCGCGCTGGCAGATGGCTGGATCTCGGCACAAAGGGGTCCGGGCAAACACGCTGGTCGCGGCAAGGCGACGGGCGGCTGACCTTGAAAGGTGGCGTCCGCGAGATTCTCGCCGCATCGTATCTTGAAGCCCTGGGCGTGAACACATCGAAAGCCTTTAGCCTGATCGAAACCGGCGAAGAACTACATCGCGGTGACGAGCCATCGCCGACCCGATCGGCTGTCCTGGTACGCCTCAATCACAGTCATTTGCGGTTTGGAACGTTTCAACGCGCCGCCTATTTCGACGATGCTGAAGCAATGGCCGCATTGATCCAGCACGTGGTGGAATTTTACTATCCTGAATGCGCCGACGAATCCCTGGGCAAAACAACACCGGCTCTGTTCGAGCGCATGGCCCAAACCACTGGGGCGATGATTGGACAATGGATGGCTGCGGGATTTGTGCACGGCGTCATGAATACTGACAATTTCAACATTACCGGCGAGACCTTCGATTTCGGTCCTTGGCGGTTCCTGGAGAAAAGCGACCCGAACTTCGTCGCGGCCTATTTTGATCAGCAAGGGCTCTACCGATTTGGACGCCAGCCCGCGCAAGGTCTGTGGGCACTACAGCAACTCGGCGGGGCGCTGAGCCTGGTCGCTGATGGCGAGGATTTGAGTCAGTCTCTGACCGCTTACGAACCAGCATATCAGGAGAGCTTTGCGGCGCACACGCTGGCTTTGCTCGGCCTCGAACGCGGCGCCGTTTTGCGGGACGATTTGCTGTTCCTGCAAGACTTCTATGCCTGGATGACGACCAGCGGTGCCAACTGGGCGCAAACCTTCTTTGACTGGTTTGGCGGCGAGGCCAGCGCTGCGCGCGCCGATAGCAGCCCACAAAGCGCGCTTTACAAGGCCGACGCGTTCAAGCCCGTCCGCGACGCAATTGGCACTTGCACGCCTTATCTACCGAACCGTTTGGAGCATGGCTATTTCCAGGGCCCACGACCCGTCAATTTAGTCGTTGATACCGTTGAATCGCTATGGGCTGAAATCGCAGAACACGATGACTGGGCGCCCTTTAATGCTCATCTTGAACAGATAGAAGCCGCCCGTCAGGCGTATCAGTGGGACGCGTTGTAAGACCGGCTCCAACGCAAGGCGTGTCCACTGGCAAGCAAAAGGCCGCCGAGCAATGTCAGTGCCGTCTCATGATCGTGCAAGGGCTCAGCAAAAGCTGCTGCCGCCAGCAAAATGAACCCTGACGCGATCAGCCCGCCAATGATTCCGGTCGCACGTTCTGACGCCAGAGCCAGAAGTGAGAAAGGAAGCGCGGCGACGACAAAGGCTTTATGTATCCACTCAATCTCAGCCCAACTGCCTGCGACTGGGAGAATTGCTGACACGACTGGAAGCGCCAGGCAATGGATGAGACAAAGGCCTGAGAGTGAGATAGCCACACCATCAATCGCCGCCGCTTTGGGTGCATGTGTCGCCATTAGAACGCCACCCGCACACCAAATCTGATATTCTGACCCGGAGCAGGCGTCAGGTCTTTCAAGACGGACGTCGCAAACCGAACTTCCTCATCGGTTACGTTTCTGGCTTCGATGAATGCTTGAGTGCCCTCTCCACCGAACCCGAAATCATAGAGATCAACTGTGCCGCGCAGGTCGAGCGTCGTGTAGCCATCAGTTGGCAATTGTCCGGTTCCTGGATCATCCTGATCGCCAGCAATCGTCAAAGCGGCGCCAAGCGCCCAAACGCCCCAGTCCGCGCCGACATCGGCATTCAGTGTGACGGGCGGAATGAAGGGGACATTGCCGCCGCTATCGAGATCTGCGCTGACAAAGTCGACGCTGCCACCAAATTCCCAATCCGCCCCGAGAAGGCCGCCATCGACAAACAAGTCTGCGTAGATTTCGCCGCCGACAAAACTTGCATCATCCTGCGTGAACAAGAAGACCGGCAAGCCGTCGCCTTCATCTGTCAGCGCACCGTCGATCACAGCCTCGCCTGGTGTCAGGAATACAAAATCTTCAAATTCCGTGGCGAACAGATTGAGGCCGATGCTGGCATTCTCGCCGCTCCAGCGCGCCGTGCCTTCCAGGTTGAGGCCACTCTCTTTGCCGAGTGCAGCATTACCGACTTCGAATTGTTCGGTCGCAAGGTGTGGTCCAAAGGCAAACAGTTCGCTTTCGTTGGGGGCGCGCTCGGTATAGGACACCTGCCCGCCAAGCCAGAAGCCATTGTCCAAATGCCTATGCGCACCAAAGGACACACTGAACAGATCAAAGTCCTGAGCGCCGAATGCGACATTTTCATACTCGACATTTTCAAACCGCAGGCCGCCTTCAATCGCAATGATATCGTCCCACTCTTGCGTTTCGTAAAGGAACACACCGAGGCTTTGGATGTCCGTTGGTGTGATGAAGGCCTCGTCGCCAACCGCACTGAATTCACGGTCAGCATATTGGACACCGAAAGCGCCTTCGAAACCGGCTATTTCATGTTCAAACTCCAGGCGACCTTCGACGCCATCATTCTCAAACATCGTACCTGGCTCGCCTGGCGCTTCGAATTCGGTGTGCTCGTAATCAATGATCGCCAGTGTGCCGGTAACATCTGTCAGGAAGCCATTATTGACGGTGACGCCGCCGCGAATATCAACCCGGGTTTGTTCGAGGTCGATGAACGGGTTTTCTTCTTCATGCTCTTCACCCTCTTCTTCGCCTTCTTCCTCATCATGCTCTTCTTCATGACCGTGACCCGGCAAGCCATATTCAGAGGTCTGCTGACGTACGGCCACGCCCAGAAAGGCGTTTTCGCCAACCCAGCTGACACCGGCAGAGAGGGTCTGGGTTTCAACGAATGAGTTCTCGACAGTGTCGCGAACTTCTTCTTCGTCGTGCTCTTCGCCCTCTTCCTCAGCCTCTTCCTCGGCTTCTTCAAGGGCGCGCAATAGGGAGGATTCTGCAAAGCCAGGAATATCGTAATTATCAAAGTCGCGCATTGAACCAGATAGGGTGAACACCAACTGACCAGCGGTGAACTGGCCACGTCCGGCAAGCTCGGTGCCGTCATTCACGGTGTTGTACGCCGTGAACAAATCGGCCGAGAAGGGCTGATCAGGAATGTCGTCAACAATCAGGCCGTCAATCACATTGACAACGCCGCCGATGGCCTGCCCGCCATAGCCGAGCGCCGCAGGGCCGCGCAGGATTTCGATCTTCTCGGCATCGATGCCGTCAGCGGTGACCTGGTGATCAGGCGACGCGGCGGAGACGTCGATGACACCAATCCCATTAGTCAAGACCTGCACCCGTTCAGCGCCAAGTCCACGCAGGACCGGGCGACTGGCGCCGGCCCCAAAAAACGTCGTCGAGACACCAGGTTGGCGATCCAGGCTATCACCGAGCGTTGCGCTCAGGGTCTCGAGAATCTCTGCACGGTCGAGCGCAGTCGCATTGCCGACCAATTCATCTGCGCTCCGGTCTGGTCCCGGTGCGGACACGATGATCGTGGCTTCACGGCGCTCATCGCTGTCATCGGCAAATGCCGCGGGAACCAGAGCGAACGAAGAAATGGATGCGAGAAGGAGGAAACGGGTCATCAGGCTACTTTGTGTTATGTTATCACTTTTCATGCTGTGTAGCGACTTCTGGCGCGCTGGCAACCACAAAATGAGATCTTGAATCGAAAAAAGCGGCTCCCCTTTCTGGGAAGCCGCTTTTCATTTGTCCCTGACTTTCGGTCGATAGCCCCGACCGTGTTAAGGGGAAAAAACAGAGTCGTGCGTTTATTCCGACCGTTGCAGGGATTCTTGTCGCATTGCTGCGTTACGACTTGCCGCCTTTGGCCGTTTTCGGAGCATCTTCCGCAGCACTCGCAGCGTCGACTGTGCTCTTGACCCAGTCACTCGACCGACGACGCGGCACGACACCATCCGAGCGCGTTTCTCTCGAGATTGTCTTGCGACGCTCAACGCGAGCCGCAGTTTCTTCCATACGCTCCAGGACAGTTTCGACAGGTGCAGCTGGTGTATGCGTCTCAATGATGACATCGCGTTCGATCACGGTCTCTGGGTCACGTGTCTCGATCATCACTTCGCGCTCCAGCACGGGCGCTGGCCGCGCGACAATTTCAGTGACGCCAGTGTTGAAGAACAGGCTCCAGTATTTTGAGAACACTTTCTGGCGGCCTTCCAGCGTGCGCAGGCTTTTGACTTCCTTATTGCTGGTCATTTTTGCGCCTTCGACCCGAATGCGGTCTGCGCTGCGAACAAATTGGACGAATCCATTATAGCGGCGGGAGGCGGATCGGTTCATTTCGAATTGAAGCTCGCCGACGCCATCGCGCTGGCCGTCCATTCCGTCCGAAAGCGAGTTGCGGTGCTTATACGTCATGAAAGGCCATTCCATCTTGGAAAACTCGATCAGTGTATTGCTTTCGATTTCCAGATCCTTGTTCAGCGAATAGCCAGAGAAAATGAACCCTTTGCCGTTCGGCTGAATGTCGATCACAGACAGTCTTTCATGCTCAGGTCCCTTTTCCGATTGCAGCCAGGTGCCCTCAAAATAGTATTTGCCCAGGATCAGTTTTCGCACGCTGTTAAAGCGAAACAGAACCGGGAAAATAGCTTCCGTCATCGCCAGCCAGAAGACGACCATGACAACCACTGCGCCGCCGACGGCTGTGACCATGGTCCCGGCATCGCCGCCGAACATTGTCTCTATTGTGGTGAGCATTTGCGGGCCAATCGCCGCCAGTACGGTTAGAATGGCGGCCGCTGAAACAGTATTTGATACGAGCCCAAAGCGTGAGTACGGGTTCATCCCCTTATCTCCTATAGATATTTGATTGTGATGGAAAAACAGCCGGGGCTTCTGCGCCCATCCGTTAGGATTTTGTTAACCCTAACAGAGTGTTAACTCAACCAGCACTTGGTTAACAAAACCCATGATTTTGTTAACTATTTTGACGTCTCATTTCCTGACGCCTTGCCGTAAGGTACAGCGAATGTGCTTCGCTGCGCCGCAGCAAATCTTCCGTGACTCTGCGCAGTGTCAGCCATAGATTGTGCAAATTCATGGAGAACCGAGAGATGGACGGAATGGCTGAGATCGATAAAACTCATAGACTGGAACAGCTGACGGACCTCCTTCAATCAGCCATTCGAGCCGCCGATATCTACAAGACCGCTGTCCATGCGCATGTCTCGAAAATCCTCGCCCCGCAAGGCAAGATCGACCGCACGGCATTTTCTGCCAACCAACACCTGGCGCACGGCTATGCTTGGATTGTCACTTATATTGAGACTCTGCGCGAAACAGCCAATTGGGCGTCCCGGCTTGAGGCTGAAGACCAGCTTGGAGAAATAGACGCCCTGCTGGCTCAAATCCTGTTCAGCAAATACCTCGCAGACCTGGTTGGCGGCGTGTCGATGAATCAGGGCGAAACTATTCGGCCCCACGAACTCTCTGCGTTGGACGATGCAGACGCACTCTTCGCTGATCCCGCTGTGCGCACATTGATTGAGAAGGGCCTGACCCCCGAAGTTATGGCGGCGGCGGCTGAGTTC
This sequence comes from uncultured Hyphomonas sp., assembly GCA_964352865.1. Classification (GTDB taxonomy): domain Bacteria; phylum Pseudomonadota; class Alphaproteobacteria; order Caulobacterales; family Hyphomonadaceae; genus Henriciella. The sequence continues at coordinate 2,770 of CAYGUD010000037.1, read as the reverse complement.
CTTCCAGACAGCCTCGGTCGCGCGACGGTTGAGAATACGGGCGAAGACGAAACGATGAGCATGATCCGGGATCAGTTCCGGCGCTATGCAAACGAAAAAATCGTGCCTTACGCGCACGAATGGCATCTAAAGAATGAATATATCCCGATGGATGTCGTCAATGAAATGGCAGAACTCGGCGTGTTCGGGCTGACCATCCCGGAAGAACATGGCGGCCTCGGCATGGGCAAGACCGCGATGTGCGTCGTCTCCGAAGAGTTATCGCGGGGCTATATCGGAACCGGCTCGCTCGGCACTCGGTCTGAAATTGCCGCCGAACTGATCATCATTGGTGGCACGGACGCGCAAAAGGAAAAATATTTGCCGGCAATTGCCAGTGGGGAAATCCTGCCAACGGCGGTGTTCACCGAACCAAATACCGGCTCCGACCTGGGCGCACTGCGCACCCGCGCTGTGAAAGACGGCGACACTTATAAACTGACAGGCAACAAGACCTGGATCACCCATCCGGTCCGCGCCGACTTGATGACTGTGCTGGCGCGCACTGATCCTTCGACAACAAACTTTTCCGGCCTGTCTATGTTCCTGGCGGAAAAGCCGCGCGGCAACGACGAGACCCCGTTCCCTGCAGAGGGGATGACGGGCGGCGAGATTGAAGTGCTCGGATATCGCGGCATGAAAGAGTATGAGATTGGCTTTGACTCTTTTGACGTCCCCGCAGCGAACTTGCTCGGTGAGACAGAGGGTATGGGGTTTAAGCACCTGATGGCAACATTCGAGTCAGCGCGCATCCAAACCGCCGCGAGGGCTGTCGGTGTGACTCAGAACGCCTATGAACTCGGCCTGCGCTATGCGCTGGATCGCAATCAGTTCGGACAATCAATTTTCGAATTCCCGCGGGTTGCGAACAAGCTCGTCATGATGGCCGCTGAATTGGTTGGCATTCGCCAGCTGACTTATTACTCGGCCCGCCAGAAAGATCAGGACAAACGCTGCGACCTGGAAGCCGGAATGGCCAAAATGCTCGCAGCACGTGCCGCCTGGGCCGCTGCTGATAACGCATTGCAGATCCATGGAGGCAATGGTTTCGCGTTGGAATACCCGATCAGCCGAGTGCTGCAGGATGCGCGTATTCTGAATATTTTCGAGGGTGCGGGCGAAGTTCAGGCCATGGTGATTGCCCGCCGGGTTATCGCTGAAAGCAATACTTAAACGCCATTGCCACCCCTCAAACCCGGTTAGACCATCAATCAACTGATCGCGCTCACGTCTTATTAAGCTCCGGCATGGCATAATTGACGGGATTTATTGGCATTGAGAGTGTTCTGTTATGCGCGTCTTACCGGTCTTGTTTGCTGCAATGGTCTTCACGGGCCCCGCCTTCGCTGAAGAGCTAGCGCCAGAAACCACAATCACGTTTGAAGCGGACACCTATCGATATGGTGACCTGTATCGCTCTGAACGTGGAACAGATGTGGAAACCTGCGCCGCCATGTGTAGCCGCGATACCGGCTGCGCGTCCTGGACACTGACCCCTGCAACCTTTCGCCTCGGACCGCGCTGCGAACTGAAACGTACGCCCGGCGCGATCAGTCACCGCCCCGGGGCAATGTCTGGGATGTCGGAATTCTGGCAAATGGATCCGGATCGGCATGCAGACATGCGCTACCAACCGCAAGTCCCGGAAAGCCGCCAGCCTGCTGCTGTTCCGCTTGAGCAATTGCGCCCGTCACCCATCCCGCGCGTCTTCGGCGACCCGCCTCCGGTGACGGAGCCTGAATTGATGGGCGGACCCAAAACCCGTATTTCAGCGGTGATGCGCCCGGCGCCGCAAGCGACACCGACACAGCCTGACGTTATCGACGTCCCGGCGCAATCAGCGGTACTGCGCCGAAGCTCGCAGCCCGTTTCGGCCGCCCCAACGCAACCTGTCGAAGTCGCCCGCGGCCCGGGACAGGGCGATGCGCCGCAATATGTGAAGCAGCCAGCACCCCAAGCGCGAACTGTTTTCAAAGATCCGTCTCGAGCAACGGCGCCGGTTCAGCCGACAACAGACGCCTATAATGCGGTGCTGAAACGCGAGCGCCAGATGCCTGTCGCGCAACCTGTCACCGCACCTGCCGCAGCTCAAGCGCCAGTACAATTGGCCCCGGCCCGTGCGCCCTGGACGGAACGAGACGGCGAGGCTCCGAACTATTCTGTCGGTGGCACGATCTTTATTCCGGGCGATGAAGACGCCACAGCCGGTTTTGTTGAAGGTGTACCTGAAGCTGGCTCTTAATCGCGCTTCGGTTTTCCCGTCTTGGCGCGTTTGCGCTCGATCTCTTTAGACTTGTCGCGATTGGGTTTCGGCCCGCCGCGACCGACAAAGCTACGGCCTTTACGAATTGGCTTTCCTGATTCATCAGTGACGCGCTTGGTGCGCGGCGGCAAGGACGCAGCGATCAGAGTGGCACGCTCCTTCGGCTTAAGCAGCCGCCATTTGCCGAGCGGCACATCGCCGAGTTCAAGCGGTCCAATCCGAATCCGCTGAAGATCTGTCACCCGCAATCCGACCAGATCGCACATCCGGCGGATCTGGCGTTTGCGACCTTCTTTCAAGACGAAGCGTAAGACCTGACCATCTTCACGGGTCACTTTGGCGGGCTTCAATCGCCGCTCATCCAGGCTCAAACCGTTACGAAGCAATGTCAGGCGGCCATTGGTGATTTCGCCCCGCACTTCGACCAGATATTCTTTTTCAAGACTGTGGTGCGGGCCGATAATTGCT
>CAYGUD010000036.1:0-13034 GCA_964352865.1 uncultured Hyphomonas sp. | reverse complement strand
AACCGTGCGAGCCGCATCCAGAATGGCGCGGCGATTCGCTTCTTTTGCCCGCGCGCGCTTCCCCATCCTAATTTCGGGTTCGATCGTAACGGTCATAGAATCTTTCATCTCTCTCAAGGGTTTAGTGTGCCCAGATTGATGACGGAACGTCAACTTTTAAGTTGCACTGCATCGTCGAGGCGCATCCGGCGGCGCACTGTGAGGAAAACGCCCCACAAAGCGCGCAGCAGAATCAGCGCCAGGATACCCCACATTGGCTCGCCAATTGCGGCCATGGCAAAAGCCCCTGCGAATATTCCGAAATGCAAGACGATGATACGGGCATAAGGCTCAGTCATTTCCTTATTGATCGTTGTTCTGCGATACTCGCCGCGCAATATGAAATCCTGGACAAAGAGAAACACCTGCACAGCAATGATTGCCAGAATAAAAGTCGGCATATTGGCGCCAGATGCGAGGGCCTCGTCGATCAAACCCAACGGCGTTGGAAAACCCGGGTCAGCGCCGGTATTCATTTTTGCGAAGACGTTGACGAATACGCCGTGCACGAAACAGAACATGCCGTAGTGAACGACAAAAAACGGCCCGAGAAAGGCCATCGCGATCAATCCGACCGGGCTTTCCTGAACGCTCGCGGCGATCATCCGCGCGAGCGCAACCGCGCCAATGATCAGGTTCTCCAGCCAATATAGGAAGACGAGCGGCGCTGCGCCCCAGCCGAGTGTCAGTACGGCCCAGATCGGAAACAGATCTACCGCCAGGATGATCCATGAGACCGGGTCGCGATAGGTTCGCGCCAGCGTGTTTGGATCAAGGAAATTGAGCAACCACTTGCCCCCCTCATGGCTCAGCTCACATCATCCAAGCCACTCCAGCGGGGAAAGTCCAGCGGGTTATTGGCTTTCAGCCCCCAGGCCTTTTTCGGCGTGTTATAATTCCCAGTCAGGATTTCATAATGAACGTGGATCGCTGTTGCATTGCCAGTGCGCCCCATCAGGCCGATTGGTTGACCAAACCCGATCTTCTGACCCGGCGCCAATCCGGCCCGAAAATTCGCCAGGTGCGCATAGCGCGTATAAACGCCTTTGCCGTGCGCGATCAGGACCTGATTGCCAAATCCGGTCTGCTGGCTGACTTCCAGGATCCGACCAGGACCCGCAGCATAGACCGTTCCGGCGGGTTTGGACTGCAAGTCGATGCCTTTATGCGCTCTGCCAAAGCGCGGACCGAATCCGGAGGTCATACACGCGCCATTGACGGGCGCAGCTGCCAGCAAGACGCCATTCGCGACGATCAGAGCATTATAGCTGAGAATTCGACCCGCTGAATCTGTGTCGGGGCGGTTCGCAAATGATGCGGTACAAGCGGACAAATAATAGTCAGGTTGGAACGGCCCTTGCGCCGCTTGCGGGCCTTGCGGCTCTGCGGGAACTGATCCTTGCGGGTAGTTTACAATTGGCGCTGGCGCAGACGAACATGCGCAAAGGCCTGCGACGGCCAGCCCCGCAATCAGTGTTCGCATTGTCAGTCTCCAGGTGGTTACGCAGTTATGCGAGCTCGTTTCCGGCCCTTTTCAATTTCTTGCATCAGGTCTCTTACATAAGTGTTGAAATCGACTTGCATCGTATGCCTGGCGGCCTGGTAGAAATGACCCATATGCGCTTTCTCATCGGCCGCCGTAACACTGTGCATTTCATCTGCACTCGGTAGGGCATATTCGCCTGCGATCAGAGCGCCGAGCAGTTTGGACTGCTGCTCTGCGAAATTCACTAGCGTTGGCAATGGCTGCGCCAGCGCCAGGAAGAACAGGTTTTCATAGCCGGGTTTGACCATCCGCTTGAACAGCGGGAACCGGTTCTCCTTCGGGGTCAGGTTCGGATCATCGAAAAATGGGAATGAGACTTTGTATCCTGTTGCCCAGACAATCGCATCAATCTCTTCGCGGTGGCCGTCTTTGAACACAACGGCGTTTGGCTCGAAGCGATCGATTGCGCCCTGGGCCGATATATCGCCGCACCCGACGCGGGTCAGGAACTCGCCAGACACAGATGGGTGGGCATCTAAAGGTTCGTGATCCGGTTTTGGCAGGCCATAATCTTCCGGATTGCCAATTTCTTTCTTGATTTTGGACCGGGCGAGGGCGCGCCCAATGCCAGCGGGCAGCCAATTTGGCAGCACTGCTTTGTCGGCCGGTTGTCCGCCAAGATATTTCGGCAATACCCAGACGCCGCGGCGCATCGAGATGATCAGCTTTTCTGCGATCGGGCGTTGCGACAGTTCGGATGAAATATCCATCGCCGAATTGCCAGCGCCAACCACGAGGATGCGCTTGCCGCGAAAATCATATGGCTCGAACGGGTCTTCATAATTGTGGCTGTGAATCTGATAACCAGCAAACGTCTCCTGGCCCGGATAATCATCCGGCGTGCGCGGATCCCAGTGGTGGCCATTGCCGACAAACAGCCATTGATAGGTTCGGGTCTCGCCCGTCGATAGTGTCACGTCCCAATCGCCATCGTCCCGGCGTACGGCCTTATCGACGGCAGTATTAAACGTGATCGTCTCACGCAGCCCGAAATGGTCTACATAATCGTGGAAATATTGCAGCAGTTGGCTGTGATGCGGAAAGTCCGGCCAATCCTCTGGCACGGGATAGTCTTCAAAGGCCAGGCGCCATTTTGACGTGTCGATGTGCAGGCTTTGATAACATGAGGACATGCCGTTGGGATTCTTATAATACCAATTGCCGCCAATATTGTCTGAGGCCTCAAAGCAATCATACTCGACGCCATAATCCTTCAGGCGCTTGGCCATGGTAAAGCCACTGCACCCAGCGCCGATGATACAAGCTTTTCCGGCTGTTCCCGCATCGAATGCCATGCCTGGTCCTCCCGTGGGGTTATCTGTTTTAATGCTTTAACAAGATGGTATAGCCGCTAACGTAAACGTCAATTTGCGACCACGCGTCAATTTAAGAGGACGTCATGACAAATCCGATGAATGACCTGGATGCCCGCATTGAATTTATGCGCGAGAACATGGCCAATATGATGAAGGTGACGCCTTGGGCCAATGAGATGGGCTTTGAGGTGACGCGGATCGAGAAAGGTCATGTCTGGGGCGTGCAGCCTTTTCACGAGCATCTGGTCGGCGATCCGGAAACGCGCGTGATTCATGGCGGCGTGATCACGACTTTGCTGGATAATTTGTGCGGGGCGTCTTGCGGCGCTGCTCTGAAGGAATTCCGCTTCGTCGCGACGCTCGATCTGCGTATCGATTATATGCGTCCGGCCGAGAGCGGGCGCGATATCCTGGCTGAGGCAGAATGCTATCACGTGACCAAGTCAGTCGCCTTCTGCCGGGCCTGGGCATATCATGAAAGTCGCGACAAAGTGATCGCCACCGCCCAAGGCGCATTCGCGATCAACAAACCGCGCAGCAGTGTGAAAAAGGGCGAGCAGATATGAGCGAACTCCTGAGCCGCGGCGCGCAGTTGGAAGGCTTTCTGAAGCAAGTCCCGATTGTCAAAACCCTTGGCATGCATTGCGATATCAAAGGCGATGACATGGTCGGCGTGTTGCCTTTTCAGAACAAGCTGATTGGCAACTTTACCATCAAGGCTTTGCATGGCGGCGCGATTGGGACGTTTCTCGAAATGACCGCGATGGCGCAGCTCTTCCTGGTCTCCGATGTCGAGCGCCCGCCGCGCACAATCAATATTACAGTCGACTATTTGCGCCAGGGACGCGACCAGGATCTGTATGCCCGTGCGACAGTCGTGAAACTCGGGCGACGGATGGCGAGCGTTCGGGCTGAAGCCTGGCAGCAAGAGCGTGACAAACCGGTCGCGGCGCTGCTTGGTCATTTCCTGCTGGGGAACTCTGGCGAGACCAGGTCTTAGCGCTTCGGCACACGATTTTCGCGGAAGCCATGTTCGAATTCACATATTACGTCGTCTGGTCGCTTGTTTCGGCAAACGATTCCGATGAGAGACGTATACGATGGCTTCGCTGGATCCAAATATGCTCGATGACGCGCGCGCTTTGCTGCAGCGTGTCTACGGCTATGAGGCATTTCGCGGGCTGCAAGAAAACGTCATCGCTGATGTGATGGCTGGCCGCGATGGCCTTGCCGTCTTGCCGACTGGCGGCGGTAAGTCACTTTGCTATCAAATCCCGTCCATGCTGCGCGACGGGGTTGGTTTGATCGTATCGCCGCTGATTGCCTTGATGGCGGACCAGGTTGATGCCTTGAAGGCGCTGGGTGTTCGCGCAGAGCGGCTTGATTCCTCAATGACGCATGAGGATCGCATGGCGGCGCTGCAAGCGGCGCACAATGGTCAGATAGACATGCTCTATGTCTCGCCAGAGGGTCTGTCGGGCGGCCTCCTAAACGCATTGCTCAAACTCAAAATCTCACTCATCGCAGTTGATGAGGCGCACTGTGTCAGTCAGTGGGGTCATGATTTCCGGCCCGATTATCGCGCCCTCGGCCGATTGAAGACGGCCTTTCCAGATGTCCCGCGCCTGGCCGTGACGGCGACCGCCGATGCCCGGACGCGCGCTGATATTCTTGAACAATTGGACCTTACCGATCCCGTGCTGGATGTCGCGAGTTTTGATCGCCCTAATCTGACGCTCGGTGCTGAACCGAAGGTAGGGAATAAGACCGATCGCCTCGTCGCCTTGATCCGAGCTCATAAAGGCGAAAGCGGCATTGTTTATGCGGCAACCCGGAAAGGCACGGAGCAGATTGCCGAGGCCCTGGAAAAACAGGGCATCGCCGCGCTGGCTTATCATGCCGGGTTGGACGGCGACGTCAGAGCTGACCGCCAGCGACGCTTTCTCCTCGAAGACGGCATTGTCATGTGCGCCACAGTGGCCTTCGGGATGGGGGTCGACAAGCCGGATGTGCGCTTTGTCTTCCACGCTGATCCGCCAAAGACAATTGAAGCCTATTGGCAAGAAGTCGGCCGGGCTGGCCGCGACGGCGAACCAGCTGAAGGCGTGGCTTTGTTTGGTCCAGCAGATTTACGCCGCAGCTTGATGTGGAGTTATGATAGCGACGCTGAAGAAGCGATCAAACGTGTTCAGATCAACAAGACGCGCCAACTCTTCGCGCTGCTCAACGGGGATGATTGTCGGCGGCAAGCCGTGCGGCTGTATTTTGGTGAGCAGGACGCCGAACCCTGCGGCACATGCGATAATTGCCAGTCTGAGGCGACGGATCATTTCAACGCCACGCGCTGGGCGCAAATGGCCATGTCGGCGGTTTTACGCTGTGGTCAGAAAATCGGTCGCGGACGCCTGATCATCCACTTGATGGGCCAGGCCAAGGATGGCTTCGACGAAGACCTGTCGCAGCAATCGACTTATGGCATCGGTGCGGAACTGCCGAAAGCGGGCTGGAACGCCGTGTTTGATGAAATGCTGTTTACCGGCCTGCTGGCGGAAGGCGGCGAAGTCATGCGTCCATTCATTTTTGTGCCTGATCATGACATTGCCAAAGCCCTGTTCAAAGGCGAGCAAGACGACTTGCTGAAGTCAGATCCGGCGACGCGGCGGACAACCCGCTCGCGAGGGCGCAAGGCGTCGGGCGCGGCTTATGCCGATCTTTCGACGCGCGATCGCGAGTTGTTCGACTTGTTGCGCAATTGGCGGGTTGAGATCGCTAAAGCCAAAGGCGTTCCGCCTTACGTGATTTTCCACGACAAGACGCTGGCCACAATCGCGACCGAACGGCCGGTCGACCCCTCGGCACTGCTGCAAATATCAGGCGTTGGGGAAAAGAAAGCGGGCCGTTATGGCGACGACATCGCTCGCATCGTCCGCGAAGCTGCTTAGTGAAAAGAGAGGCTGGCGATAACCAGCCCCTCTAAAATGGGCTAATGACCGTAAGCCGACTCGCCATGGCAGGCGGTGTCGAGACCAATCTCTTCGTCATTCGCTGAAACCCGCAGCGGGGTGATCAGTTTTACGCCGAATAAAATCAAGATTGAGACGACAGCCGACCAGACACAAACGGCAATCACGCCAGTGAGCTGGACAATTAACTGGCTGCCAATGGTAACCTCTCCAAGACCAGGCGCCATTGGGCCAAGACCTGCCAGGAACGGGATGAGCAGCGTTCCCAAAATGCCGCCAACGCCATGTACCGCGAAGACATCGAGACTGTCATCAATCTTCAATTTGGTGCGGATGAGTGTGACCGCAAAATAACAGATCAGTGCCGCCAGCGTTCCTATAAGTATTGCCGCGAGTGGTCCAACAGATCCGGCGGCAGGCGTGATCGTCGCCAGACCCGCAATTGTTCCGGTTGCTGTGCCAATCAGAGTTGGTTTGCCAAACTTGATCCACTCAACGGCCATCCAGACCAGCGAGGCAGTTGCGGCTGAGAGATGCGTCACCAGCATGGCCTGACCCGCGCCGGCATTGGCGCCGAGCGCTGAACCGGCATTGAAGCCAAACCAGCCGACCCAGAGCATCGACGCGCCGAGCATGACAAAAGCCGGATTGTGCGGTGGTCGCATCTCGGTCGGGAAGCCGGTTCGTTTGCCCAACATCATGACGAAGACGAGCGAAGAGATGCCTGCGGTGGCATGCACGACAAGCCCGCCAGCAAAATCAGTGACGCCTCGATCCGCGAGCCAGCCGCCGCCCCAGACCCAGTGGCATACCGGGGCATAGACCAGAACCAGCCAGAGGGCTGAGAAGAGCAATACCGCGGCAAAATTTACCCGCTCAACATAAGCCCCGACAATCAGCGCCGGGGTAATGATGGCAAAGGTCATCTGGAACATCACGAAGACAGATTCCGGAATGGTGCCTTCCAGAGATCCGGTTGTCAGGTTGCCAAGAAAGGCGTTTGAAAGACCGCCCCATAATGCCCCATTGCCGTCGGCGGCGCCATTGCCATCGCCAAATGCGATCGAATAGCCGACCGCGACCCAGACCAGGGACATCAAGCAGGCCAGTGCCAAACACTGCATCAAAACAGACAGGACATTCTTGCCCTGGACCAGACCGCCATAGAACAGCGCCAATCCAGGCAGTGTCATGAACAGAACCAGAGCTGTGGCTGTCAGCATCCAGGCTGTGTCGCCTGTGTCCGCGAAAGCCGGGTTCGCAAATACAGCGAAAATGGCAAGTATAGAAAAGGCACGGCCCGTCTGGACCGCCCCGCTTTTGAGTATCTTCATTCTGTCGCCCTCCCGAAGCGATGGCAGAGGCAAGAGAGATTTCGGATGCGAGAACAAGTCAGACCGTGCGGGTTTTGGGCAGGTTTTGAACAGACTGTCTAATTATTGGGCGCTGCTGCCCATATTCCGGGCGATGATCGTTACGGCGCGTGGCTGACAATCGCCTGACATCAGTCTAAGCGGCAGGCATGTCTGCTGCTTTGCTCACGCGTTCACATGTCATCCGCCTCGCCGTTCCAGTCATGCTGGCGCAGGCCGCTATTGCGGCCACGGGTGTGGTCGATACGGCAGTCATGGGTCTGTATGGTGACAAAACCGATCTCGCGGCTGTCGCAATCGCCAGTGTGGCCTTCAGTTTTATCTATTGGGGGTTTGGTTTTCTGCGCATGTCAACGACGGGTCTTGTAGCGCAAGCGGTCGGCCGCGGCGAACAAGCCGAGGCGCGTGCGACGCTGCAACGAGGATTGCTGCTCGGGGCGGTGTTTGGGATCAGTATTTTTCTTTTGTCGCCGCTGCTTCGCGGTGTCATTTTCTCGCCGTTCGGGGCTGAAGCGGATGTGGTTGATCTGGCAGATGGGTATTTCGCGGCCCGCGTCTGGGGCGCGCCGGCCCTGCTCACCCAGTATGCGATAACCGGTTGGTTGTTGGGCACCGGCCGGACGGGCGCCTTGTTGGCCATGCAAATCGTCATGAATGGCGTCAATATCGTGCTCGATGTCTGGTTTGTTGCGGGTCTTGGCTGGGGTCCTGCAGGAATCGGCGCGGGCACTGCGATCGCAGAATGGGTGGCGCTGATATTCGGGCTGGCGCTGATCTGGCGCAGCTTGAAACGAGAGCAGGCCCTGTTCGACCGTACGGCCCTGTTGGCGCTGTTCAACGCCAATCGTGACATCCTGATCCGGACGCTGGCCTTGCTTTTCGCGTTCGCCTGGTTTGTTCGATCGGGCGCGCAAATGGGCACAGCGCAGCTGGCGGGCAATCAAGTGCAGTTGCAATTCATCACCGTCCCTGCTTTTGTGCTCGATCGCTTCGCCTATGTCCCCGAGAAAGATGTTGCCTAAGCGTATTGTCCCCGCGATCGCAGGCGCCTGGGGCGCGCCATGCGAATTACGACGGAGCTGGCATTCGCTTTCGGGGCATTGATCAGTCTTGCCTACTTCTTTGGCGGCACAGTCCTGATCGAACGTTTTGTCAGCGACCTTGAGGCGCGTGATGCGGCGCTGGCCTACTTGCCTTATTGCGCCGCCGTTCCGATCATCGGTGTCGCGGCATTTCAACTCGACGGCTTCTTTCTGGGGGCGACACAAGGCCGGGCCATGCGCAACGCAGCGATTTTTGTGACAGTGTCTTATGTGGCTCTGGACCTGTTATTGCGTCCTGCAATCGGAAACACCGGCGTCTGGTTGGCGTTTCTCGGCATGTACGTTTTGCGCGCCGGGGCACTTGGCTGGTATTTGCCGAGCCTTATGTCGGCGACGTCAGATCCGCACCCACCGCCGCCTCAACCGAGCTGAACCCATCCGCTTTGAGCAAGGCCGCGAGCTCGGCATTGATTTTCGCGACCAGGCCTGGGCCATGATAGACCAATGCCGAATAGAGCTGCACAGCATGCGCGCCAGCTCTGATTTTGGCATACGCGTCAGCGCCGCTGCTTATGCCGCCGCAGCCAATCAGATCGAACTCGCCGAACAGTTCTGACGCAATCTCTTTGAGGACGCGCGTGGATTTCTCCATAAGCGGCGCCCCTGACAGACCGCCAGCTTCGCCGCGATTTGAGCTCTCAAGTGTCTCTGGGCGATCAAGCGTGGTGTTGGAAATGATCAATCCTGACAGCCAGGCACCGTGGTTTCGCACTGTCTCGATAATCTCAGAGAGTTCTGTCGCATCGAGATCTGGCGCCAGTTTCAGAAACACCGGCTTCCAGCCATCGACATCAGTGTCGTGCTGCTCTTCCAAGGCAGATTGTGCCGTCGACACCGTCGTTTCACAGCGATCGAGCAATTTTCGCAATGCGTCTTTGCCTTGAAGGCCGCGCAGGCCCGGTGTGTTCGGACTCGATATATTGATCGTGATATAGCTGCACACGGGATAGACACCGGCAATACCGGCTTCATAGTCCGCGATAAAGTCCTGGCTGGCTTTGTTCGCCCCGACATTCGCCCCCACCGGGCAGATCGTTCCGATAGGCGCGCGGCGCAAGCGGCGAACAAAATAGTCGAGGCCATGATTGTTGAAGCCCATGCGATTGATGACGCCCTGATCTTCATTCAGACGGAAGAGGCGCGGCTTCGGATTGCCCGGCTGAGGGCGCGGCGTGACAGTGCCACATTCCAGAAAGCCGAAGCCAAATCGCGCCATTGGCGCGTGAACATCCGCATTCTTGTCGAACCCTGCCGCCAGGCCGACGGGGTTCCACAATTGCAGGCCGGACCGCGGCAGCTTTACCGGTGTGTTCCACGTCGAAGGCGAAATTTTGGGCAGACCGATGCCGAGCTTCAAGCCTTTGATCGTCGCAGTATGCGCCGCTTCTGGCGGCAATTGTTTGACAATAGGCAGGGCGAGGTCAGGTAGGCTCATCTATCAATATCGTCTGGAAGCATCGGGATCCCTTCGGGGTCGAGCTTCAATATCCACGTTCGCTTCGCGGTATCAACGCGCAGTCTGGCATATAGATGCGGGAAAAGCTGACCCCCGCGGCTTTCTTCCCAGCGAACCGGGCCGCTCATTTCTTCAGCGACATATTCGAGCAGGCGCACATCGGCCTGATGGGCATAGTGTAGATTGAGCGTTTCTGCGACTTGAGCGCGTGTCGACAAGTGGACATAGCCGTCGCCTTCGTCCAGTGCCGTTTGCGTAAATCCGATCGAATTCGCAGCCTGCCAGTCTGCTGGATTCAAAATCTTGTAGACAAGCGTGCGTTGCAACATAACCATGCGCGCGTTCTGAACCGCTTTTACGGGAGAATGCAAGCCACACGATCCTCGGTTGATGAGATATTATTCCTATGATAGGAATTTATGTGTCTGTTTTCCGCCACCGGGATCGCTTCATCATGCATCATGGGGACATATGGCGCGGCATCGACCTCCTTGCAGCAAAGCATGGCTTAAGTCCTTCGGGGCTGGCCAAGCGGGCGGGTTTGGACGCGACGGCCTTCAATAAGTCAAAGCGGGTATCGGTGGACGGGCGATTGCGTTGGCCATCCACGGAAAGCGTATCGCGCGCCTTGACGGCGGTCGGCGAGGCGTTTCGTGATTTTGCCGGCCTGATCGAAGGGGAGCAGGGCGTTGCGCTGCCGCTGCTCGACTTTTCCGAGGCTCGCCGAGGTCAACATTTCGATGATAGCGGCCGCCCGCAAGGCGACCTCTGGGAGACGATCCAGATGCCAGGTGAATCCCCTGACGAAGGGCTGTTCATTCTGGAAGTTGCGGATGCGTCGCTCACGCCCGGTTATCGCGGTGGCGATCGTCTTGTCATTTCCCCTGGCGCGCAGATACGTTCGGGAGATCGCGTCGTGATCCGCACTCAGACCGGCGAGATCCAAGCCTATGAGCTTGGACGGCGAACGAAAACCCGGGTCATCGTGAAATCACTTGGCGGTGATCGCGCATCACACACTTTGACGCCAGCGGACATCGCATGGATCGCCCGCATTCTTTGGGTCAGCCAATAAAGTTTAGGCACAAACAGACAGATATCCGGTTTTTATGGCAACAGGGCTTGCGTGCCCCACTTGTCTTGTGGAAGGACGTTTCGTCATGGACTGGGACAAGCTGAAATCATTTCATGCCGCTGCAGAAGCAGGCAGTCTGACCGCCGCAGGTGAGCGGTTGGGCATTTCGCAATCCGCGGTCTCTCGTCAAATCGCAGCGCTCGAAGAACAACTTGGCGTCTCTCTGTTTCAGCGCCACGCGCGCGGTCTCGTGCTCACCGATGCCGGGCATACTTTGCATCGTTCAACGGTCGATATGGCGAGCGCGGCACAAGGTGCCAGCGCGGCGCTGAGAGACCAGCAGGATGTCGCCCAGGGCGAACTTATCGTGACCGCACCAGTGGCGTTTGGATCGACCTGGCTGGTGCCGCGTCTCGGTCAGTTCGTGGCGCAGAATCCGGAAATGCGGATTGACCTGCGTCTGGATGACGGAGAGCATTATGACTTGCTCAAACTGGAAGCGGAGTGCGCCATTCGATTATGGGCCGCAGACAAGGCTGATCTGATTCAGCGTAAGCTGGCGACCGTGGCCACCAATCTCTACGCGGCGCCGGAATATATTAAAGAACACGGCATGCCGCGGACCCCGCAAGATCTCGATAATCATCGCATCATTGCTTATGGGCAGGCCGATAGTCCGATCACTGCGATGAGTTTCGCTGAACGTGTTGGCCGCGATGATGCTGGTCCGCGACAAGCAGCGCTGAAAGTCAATAATGTCTCGGCGATGTTGCGCGCTGTCGAAGCCGGACTGGGGATTGCCGACTTGCCTGACTACATGGTGAGCGCCGTTCCACGATTGGTTCGCGTGCTGGAAGGCTTCACAGGGCCGAGCTTCGATATGTATTTCGTCTACCCGAGTGATCTCAAACGATCGAAGCGAATTGGCGCTTTTCGCGACTTCCTAACCGGTGAAGTTGAGGCGTTCAGATCATCACCTCTGCGTGCATGAAGATTAAATCCCTGCAATCCATGCAAAATTGCATACAAATATTGCAGACATGCATGTTGCAATTGCAACCATAAAGACCATATAGCCCTCGTGTTGAGGTTCCGGACACACCCCGATCATTCCTCCGATTGGGCGTTTCCTCCCCCAGACGGAACCAAACCTTCAGGGCCTGGCCGCGTATCGCGCCGGGCCCTTTTTTCTTGTCTGGACGACTTAAAACGGGACGCCGTCATCGCTCTCACCTTTGCCACCCGGGGCTAAGGCGGCAAAATCGAATACCCGGGGATCATGCAAATGACTGGGCCGCACCGTCGCCAAAGCGTGAGCCATGACTTGCCGAACGCCGGGTTTGCGGGTTTCCCAATCATCCAACATTTGTTTCATCGCGACGCGTTGCAGCCCATCCTGAGACCCGCACAAATTACACGGGATGATTGGAAATTGCATGGCTTTCGAGAATTTCTCGAGGTCATCTTCACCGCATGTGATCAAGGGACGCAGAACCATCACGTCGCCTTCATCATTCAGAAGCTTAGGCGGCATTGCCGCCATCCGTCCGCCATGCACGAGGTTCATCATGAATGTCTCAAGCGCATCATCCCGGTGATGACCGAGGACAATGGCGTCACAACCCTCTTCGCGCGCGATGCGGTAGAGAATACCCCGGCGCAGCCGCGAACACAGCGCGCAATAAGTGCTGTTCTCTGACACTTTGTCTGTGACGATCGAATAGGTGTCCTCGGTCTCGATGCGATACTCGACCCCCACCTGGTCGAGCCATTCCGGCAAGACATGTTTGGGAAATCCGGGTTGCCCCTGATCGAGGTTGCAAGCGAGCAAATCCACTGGCAGCGCGCCTTGCCATTGCAGATCCAGCAGCACTGAGAGCAATCCATAACTGTCTTTTCCGCCGGATAGACAGATCAGCCATTTCGGGCGTTCAGCGGCGCTGCGGTCGACCAATCCATATGTATCGATGACTTGCAGGGCATTGCGCGCCAGGCGTTTGCGCAGCTTTTTGAAGCTGACGCTCTTTGGGACATCCGTGAAGATTGGCGGAACTGCGGAGAATGGCGCTGTATCTGGCATGACGCTGCCTATGCCACGGCCTGCCTTACAGTTTCAAGTCAATCACGGTGATTAGGCCGCTTTGTTCTTCGGACCATAAAAGC
>CAYGUD010000035.1:8369-13163 GCA_964352865.1 uncultured Hyphomonas sp. | reverse complement strand
ATGCGACACCGCGCCGGCGGCAACCAGCAGCTGGCTATCCACTGTCGACATGATCGCAGAAAGAGTCGCCGCCGCGACAATGCCCGCCATTATCCCGGGCAACAAATCTGCCGCGAGGGTAAAAAACACGCTCTCAGGGGCCGCATCGCCGCCGAGGATGGCGCGTCCAGACAGGCCGAGCACAGCCATCCCGGCAAACACAAGCCCAGCCCAGCTCATCGCCACAACCGCACCTTTGATGCGGGCGCTCTTGTCCCGCGTCGCCATAATCCAGGCGATCAAATGAGGTTGGCCCAGCGCGCCAAATCCAGTCGCAGTCAGACCCAGAACGAAGCCTGTTGCAGCCCATCCGGCGCGATCGCCAAATGAACTGCCAAACGCCGAAGGTGCTTCGGCCATGGCCTGCGAGATCCCGGAAAGGCCGCCGGCTTCGAAGAAAGCCAGCACCGGCAATAACACCGCGACAAAGGCCATTAACAGGCCTTGTAATGTATCTGTCAGCGAAACCGCCATGAACCCGCCCAGAAAGACATAAGCGAGAATGATCAGAGCGCCGATAATCACGCCCGGCGCAAAGCCAGTCGCAAACAGATCATTGATCGCGATGCCCGCACCCTGGAACTGTCCGGCAACATAAAAGGAGAAGCAGATCGCAATCAACACAGATGCAACGACACGAATGATGCGCGCAGACCCAGGCAATGCAAATTGAGTCAGAAAGTCCGTCAGCGTCAAATGATTGGCGCCGCGACTGGCCGTTTGCAACACTTCGCCTGACCACAGCCAGACTGCGGCATACCCCGCCAGAATGCCGGGGATCATCCAAAGCGCCGAAACGCCTGCAGCATAGACGAAGCCCGAAAAACCAAGCAACACCCAAGCGCTGGAACTTGATGCCGCGTAAGCCAGTCCGGCCACCCACGGACCGAGATTACGCCCACCCAGCAAGAAGTCGGCTTGTGATTTTGCGCGCTGCGCGGCCCACAGCCCAATGCCGAACAAGACCACGGAATAGATGATCAATGTGATCAGTGCAGGAATGTTCTGCAAGCGACCCTCCCCAGGCTCAGCCTATTCTGCGGCAACCGGAACAGATGCACCTTTATAGCCAAGCGGCAAGCCTGCCCTCGGCGTGAACCCGTAGAGGTCTTCGTCTGGTAAGGCGGCTCGAACAAGCTCACGCGTCGCCATCAAGGCTTCCAGATCTATTCCGGTTGCAATGCCCATGGATTCGAACATGAAGACCAAATCCTCAGTCACGATATTACCACTTGCACCTGGCGCGGTCGGACAACCGCCGAGGCCACCGAGAGAACTGTCAAAAGTCGTAATGCCTTCCTCGAACGCCGCGAGGACGTTGGCCAGGCCGAGACCGCGCGTATTATGCAAATGCACGCCGGTCAGGTTCTCCGCTCCGACGACATTCCTTACAGCGCGAATCAGATGCTTCATCGAGCTTGGATCACCATACCCTGTCGTGTCTGACAGACCGACCTCATCGCATCCAGCCTCCATTAATCGCTCTGCATTACGCAAAATGACCGAATCCGGAATTGGCCCTTCGAGCGTGCAACCAAACGCTGTCGACAAGGAGCCTTCAAAATGCGGCCGTTTATCTTGCGGCAAGCTGGCAATCAGACTGGCAATGGCGGTCGCCTCATCAATCACCTGGTCATGCGTGCGCCGAATATTGCGCAGGGAATGAGTCTCGCTGACGGAAAGCGGCAGCGTGATTTTGTCTGCGCCCGCAGCAATCGCGAGTTCCGCGCCTTTCAGGTTCGGCACTAATACTGCGACATCAAGATCCGCAATACCCGCCGCGTGCCGCACGATTTCACCGGTGTCCGCCATTTGTGGCAATAGCTTGGGCGACACAAAGGACCCAACTTCGATTTCTTTGAGCCCGGCGGCGGCAAGCGCGGAGATCCATTGCTTCTTGTCCTCAGTCGCCATGATTGCATCGCAATTTTGCAAGCCATCACGGGGCCCAACTTCGCTGATTAAAACGTTCGACGGTGTCATCTTTTTTGCCTGTCATTGCGGTCAAAGGCCGACCATAAAACTAAAAGATATATCTATTGCAATTGATATATCTTTTAAAGGTGTGCAAGGTAGCTAAGTTCAGATTATATCTTCTGGGGAGAAGAGCATGTACAGTGAAACAGGCCTATTAGCCGGAATCAAGGTCGTTGAGTTCACCCATATGGTCATGGGCCCCGCTGCTGGACTGGTTCTGGCGGATCTTGGTGCGGACGTCGTCAAAGTCGAACCCGTAGGCGGCGATAAAACGCGCCGACTGCGTGGATCCGGTGCGGGCTATTTCGCGATGTATAATCGCAACAAGAAAAGCCTGGCGATTGATTTGAAATCTCCTGAAGGCAAAGAGATCGCGCTCAAGCTGATCGAGAACGCTGACGTCTTCATTGAGAATTTCCGTCCTGGCGCCCTTGACAAATTAGGCTTTGGTTATGACGCCCTCGCCGCGATCAATCCGAATCTGATGTATTGTTGGGTAAAAGGCTTTCTCGACGGCCCTTACTCCGACCGAAGTGCGCTAGACGAAGTCGCGCAGATGATGGGCGGCCTCGCCTATATGACCGGCCCGCCGGGACGACCCTTGCGAGCTGGCAGCAGTGTGATTGATGTCACCGGCGGCATGTTCGGCGCGATTGCCGTTCTGGCCGCCTTGCAAGACCGCCATCGAACCGGCAAAGGCCGACACGTTAGCGCGTCGCTATATGAGACAACGGTTTTTCTGGTCGGCCAGCATATGGCGCAGCACGCTGTCACCGGAACCCCCGCCGCACCCATGCCAGCGCGTGTTTCGGCCTGGGCGGTGTATGATGTCTTCGACGTAAAGGATGACGAGAAAGTCTTTGTTGGCGTTGTCTCGGACAGCCAGTGGCGGGCCTTTTGCGAGGCGTTCGGTTTGACCGATTGGTCCGCAGATTCATCCCTTGCCGCAAACAATGACCGCGTCGCTCGCCGCGACGAGCTCATTCCGCAGCTCCGCACGCTATTCGCTTCATTCACGCAAGACGAACTCATGGCCAAACTTGAGCGGACCGGCCTGCCCTTCGCGCCGATCCAGAGACCAGAAGATCTCACTTCAGATCCGCACTTGAAAGAGAGCGGTGGCCTGTTGGAGATGTCGATTCCGGATGGCGGCGAAATCTCGTTGCCCGCGCTGCCCGTTGCGATAGATGGCGAGCGCCTGGGTCTGAAAATCAATCCACCAGAAATTGGCCAGCATTCCGAAGACATACTGCGTGCACTTGGTCTCTCTGAACCCGAGATTGCGCGCTTGATCGAAAATGGCCTGGTCGACGCGTTCTCGTCCAAACCCGCGCATCAAGCAGCGGAATAGACCCAAGGCCGCGCGATCGCATCGCGCTTGAAGAAGAGATCAATCGCAGCTTTGTTGGTGAGCGTAAGATCAATCGGATCCAGACCCTCCATCAACATCCGCTTTTCGAATGCGCCAATCTCAAACGGTGCGCGCCAATCTGGCAATTGACCGCACGTCGCGACTTGCCCGGCGAGATCAATATCCATGTCTATTGGCGCGGGCGCGGCGGCGATTTCGTCTACACTGGGCGCGGGCAACGTGATGGGAAGAATGCCATTGCGGATACAGTTGCCGTGAAAGATCTCGCCAAAGCTTTTGGCGATTATCACGCGTATGCCATACTCGCGGAGCGCCCACGCTGCATGTTCACGCGACGAGCCGCAGCCGAAATTTTCGCCTGAGACCAGAATGGTCGTACCCGCCTGTTCAGGCCGGTTCAGCACAAAGCCAGGATCCAGGTCGCGGCTGCCTGGCGCGACATAGCGCCACCCTGCAAACAGGCCGTCGCCGAGTCCCTGACGGCTGACAGCTTTCATCTCGCGGGACGGAATGATTTGATCGGTATCAATATTGTCCTGCATCAGGACGGCGGCGATTCCGCTATGGCGCAGCATGGGTTCCGTCATGACGTCACCAAATGCTTTGGCGCCGGCAGATCTACTGGCGCAATGATTTCGCCGGCCACCGCACAGGCAGCGACCACTGCCGGCCCCGTGATGTGCGTCCGCACGCCCGGCCCCTGTCGTCCTTCGAAATTGCGATTGGTCGATGAAATCACCCGCGCGCCAGGGTCAAATGTCTCACCACCGGCATAGAAACACATGGCGCAGCCTGGTTCTCCCCATTCAAATCCAGCATCGATGAACACTTTGTCGAGACCAATGGCTTCAGCATCCCGGCGCACTGATTTGGATCCAGGTACGCACACCGCACGCACGTCTGGCGCAACTTTGCGCCCCCGCAACACCTCTGCCGCGGCTTTCAAGTCAGAGAGGCGCCCGTTCGTGCACGAGCCAATAAACACGCCCTGTATTGGCAAGCCAATCAAGGGTTGAGACGGCGCTAACCCCATATAGTCCAGCGTGCGAGGAGCGGCATTCGCGGGCACCAGATCGCCAAGCGCCATGCAGTCTTCCGGGCTGGTTCCCCAGCTGATTTGCGGCGTCACCTCCGCGGCATCAATCTGGATGTCATACGCAAACTCCGCGTCTGGATCGGTGCGAAGCGCCCGCCAATGCGGCACAGCCAATTCAAGCGGAACGGATGCCGCCGTGCGGGTTTTAACATAAGCAATGGTTTTATCGTCCGGCGCAATAATCGCCGAAAATGCCGCAAACTCGACAGCCATATTGCAGAGCGTCAGACGTCCTTCCATTGACAGCGCGTCCACAGTCGAACCGCAAAACTCGATCGCGCAGCGCTTGCCGCCAGCTGCGCCAAATAAG
>CAYGUD010000035.1:0-8359 GCA_964352865.1 uncultured Hyphomonas sp. | reverse complement strand
GAACAATGCCAGGTCTTTTGCTGAACATCCGGGTCCAAGTTCGCCATCAATTCGCACTCGCATCTGTTCTGGCTTTTTCGACCGCAGCACGCCCGTCGCCATCACGTGCTCGGCTTCGCTGGAGCCAATACCCCAGGCCAGCGCGCCGAACGCGCCCAGGCTGCATGTATGGCTGTCAGGACAGACCAATGACAAGCCAGGCAATACAATGCCCTGCTCTGGCGCTATGACATGTACAATGCCCTGATTGGGATCATCCGTATCGATCAGATGGATGCCAGCCGTTTTCGCCATTTCCCGGGTTTCGGTAATAAACGCCGCGCCACCTGGGCTTCTCGCCTCGTTGCGTGAGCGTCCAACGCGGAACGACACGATGTGATCCATGATCGAAAAGACGCGCGACGGATCCCGCACTTGTCGGCCGCTTGCCGCCAGAGATTTAAGAGCTACACCGCCCGTCCGCTCATGCAGTAACAGTCGATCGATCGCCAAGAGGTCCGCACCGTCTTCGGCGCTACAGACCCGGTGTTGATCCCAGAGTTTTTCAAACAAAGTCTGCATTAAGCGCGCTCCAGATCAAATGATATATCTTTTATGGCGAAGCATGCAAGGTCGGACCTGGTGGCGTGCGCTTCAGAGGGATCAAACCCGCCCCAAACGCTTAGATAAGCGCGAGAACAATCGCCCCAACTAGACGGTCTTTCTTCTGTTCTATTGCAGGCAATTGCTCAAATGGAACCAACATCGGATGGTGTTTTTGATCGTCATCACGTTCCGCAGCATACACCCAGCCCTGGGCCTTGCGGGACACCATCCATTGTTCGTGCTGCGCCCCCGGTCCGGCGGAGGGGTTGTCGATCACAAAGCGAACGCTCGTAAAAGTCGACTCCTTCATCCACGCCGGTGCCTCCTGCCAGATCGGTATTTCATTTTGATCATTGGCCCGCGCCCACGCGCGAATAGCGGCATGAACGACCTGCGCGATAGGTTCCAACGCTGTATCCATCATCCATACTTCCCTGCTTCCTGGATCAGGCTAAACCATCAAGACGTCCCTTGAAAACTAATGATAGAGCGATAGGCTCTGATGAAGCTGGGGATGACGGGAGTACTAACGTGGCAATATTGACTTCGAGGCGCGCATTTCTGGTATCATCTTCGTCCATGCTCGCGCTGACCGGGTGCGGTCGTCCGAGCGGCTCAGATGAGGCAGCAAGCGAGCCTGCTGGAGCCGCCTTAGAAGCGTCCATCGAGCCGACCGCAGATGACATAGAAATCGCCGAAATGATGGCCAATGAATTTCAACTCAACCCGGATAATCGGGCGGTTGATGGCAGAGTCGCGCCAATTAAAGGCGGCGAAGAATCGAAAGCAGGTAAGATCGCCCGGGCACGCCAACAACTGGCACGCGACCCCGACAAACGCTGGTTCTACTGGCCAGATGATGACGCTGCGACGTTCGACTATCGCCATATTGTTGACATGGGCGACACGGTCGCGGGGGCAAACAATGTCAGCATTCCGACGCGCCTGACCGACACGGCCTTCGACCTGACACCTGCCTTGCTGCAATCATTGATGGACGCGAATTATTTCGAGCACGCCATTCAAACGACACTGGCCGACAACGAAGCCGCGAATGGCCGCATCATCGTCGCGCTACGCGGCGCAGAAATCCTCCATGCTGGATCTGATGACGCGCCGACAATACAGCTTCGTGATCGCCGTCCAAGCCACCGCGACCCGCATTGCGTCTATGTGGTCTGGCATCGCCGCGACGAGGAAGATGACGAATTAGCGGTATTCGAAGGCGCAACCGTCCCGTCTGAGCTTTACCTGGCTCTGTTCCAGACTCTCAAAACATCCGGCCTGCGATCAAGCATGGTGCCGCAAGGATTTCATTTGCGGAAACTCGGCAATATGCGCATTAGCGCCACCAACACGCATTCCAATACGTTGCGGCAAGCCTCGAGCTGCCCGGTTATTCGAGAACCGAGCCCGGAGCGTGACGCCTTCGATCTTGCCCACTCGGTCTGGGATCCAAATTCATCCAGCTCGAATGCGCGCTCTGTCGGCGCCCATATACATGCTGGCTACTGGGATGTTGGGCGACCAAATGACTGGAAATGGAAGTTCTCCTCCGCAGGGTGTCAGACAATTTGCGGATCCGTCAGCAATGACACTTATCGACGTGACATTCGCGACTTTTACGCCGCCATGGATATTCCAGAAGCCGAATTGGTCGATGGCGAATTGAGCAATGACAAATATGATACAATTTACCCGATGATCATCCTGACCGGTCGTGAAGCACGGCTGCATGCCGATGGTGCAGATATGAGCGCGATGCGGCGCATTCGAATTGGGTCCAGCGCTAATATTGAGGCCGATCCAAATCATCCGATCGTGCAAGTGCAGACCGCGCTCGGCGTTACCGCCGACGGTCAGTTTGGGGCTGGCAGCATGCTCAAATTTCTCGAAGCACAAGCAAGTGGTGCCTGGGTGATCGGGTCAGCCGCAGACGGCATTGTGACGCCTGAATTCGCGCGCTCTCAAAATATCGAGCTGGTTTGAGGCGCTGAGGAAAACCAGTGTCTTGCGAGATTTCCGTCATCTATCCCGGCCTGGAAAACAAAGCCGTCAAACTGGAAATCCCAGAGACGCGGCGGTCATTCGGTGTGGTCAGCTTTGGGTCTGACCCTTCAGTCTGTTTTGGCAGTGCGCCGGGCATGGGCGGCTTTGTCCTCGATCCCTGGGAAGCCAAAGAATACGGCATTCTGCCGCGCCACTGTGCCTTGCTTTGGGCCGGCGGAAAGTTTCGCCTGGAATTCGATCGTCATGCCGGCGTCTATCTCAATGGATCGGAGACTTGCGCGCGGAGTTTTTGTAACCCGTTTGAAGACGGTGCCGAATTCACGATGCGGCTGGGCCTGCCGGAACAAAGCCTACGCGGTCATAATTCCGGTGTGGCACCGGTGTTCAAAATCCGCCGTCACGATCAGGCACATCAAAAAACCGGCTTTTTAACAGCCCTCGCGCTGCGTTTCGACTGGTTCCGTAAGGTTGCGATGATGCCATTCCTCGTGCGGCTTCCGGCGCTCGTAATGGGTGTTCTTGCCCTCGGCATCATATTGACGGCATGGAATTTCAGCCAGAGTCAACGGATCACGGAAGCCTTGATCCGGGGTGACATCCCGCAAGCCATTGGCACTGATCTGGCGCCAAGCGTGGCGTCGATCGGCATGGTCTGCGACGGCGATCCGAACACGCGTTTCAAACCATATGGAACGGGCTGGCTGTATCAGCATATTGATGCGCAGCAGCGGGCTTCCAGATGGCTGATCACCAATTTGCATGTTGTCCGCCAGATGGAACAAAATGGATGCCCACCAGGGACCGGAAGCAGAACCACTGTCGCAATGTTTCCGGGGACACAGGGCAACAGGATCGAAGCATTACCCCTAAGCTTAACAACCCGCCCTCGAATACACCCTTTGCATGATGCGTTTGAAGCCTTTCGATCTGAGTTCGAAAATCGAATTGAGGGGCAACAAGCGGTCGCTAATATATACGATATTGCTGCATTTGAGCTCACTGGCGATGACGCCGCTTCAATCGCCTCGGACCGGAAATTTTTGACGCTTGGCAAGGATATTCCAGAAACCGCCTGGAGTTTCGCAACTGACGTCAATTTCACCCAAAATCTGGATCCGGGACGCCCGGTTCTGATCCTGTCCTATCCGACTGAGAACCAACCCTTCCTGGCGGACGGCGTGCCATCCGATCCATTTCAGTTCCGCACGACGCTGCAGTCAAAGTCCAATGCCATGTCGAGAAGCATTCCAGGCCAGTCGAGCAATCGAACACCAGCGCTCTATTCCTTCGCAGCCAAAAGCGCCGGTGGGATGAGTGGCAGCCCAGTGATCGCATTGGATAAGAATGGCGATCCATTTGTCAGCGCGATTGTCTTCTCATCGAGTTTTGTTCGCGGCCCGGGCACCACCGCCGGCGGCGGCCCGCAAAGACTGGCAAACGGAGATGGCACGTATGCCCTCGACACGACAAGTTTGATCTCGATTGCCGATTGGCCAGACAGCGATTCAAATCAGTCAGATGTGCTCGACATCTCAGCCGATCAACTCAAAGCCATTCGGGCGGTCTGGACGAGTTGGTCGAATGACCAATCGCCTCTGGATGAGACCCGTCAGAGATTTACCGACCTTAATCGCGGCTACGAAAAACGCTTTGAATCTGAGGGCTTACAGTTGCGGATTTGCGCAGCGACTAAGATGTTGAAGCTCTCACGAAAAGCGCCGGGAGAACAGTTGGTACCGGCTCGCGGTGAAACCCGTAAGCCGGTGAAGTTGCAATTTTCCGAACACGCCAAGAATACATTGCTCGTGGTCGAGAGCCGGTCAAAACGCGATGATGATCAGCTCCTGCAACTGGCGATCAGCACCAAACGAAACGGCAAGCGCGCCACGACCCAGATGACGGGCCTGAACCAAGCCTCTTACCTGAAAGCAGGCGACGCGCCGCTCGAGGCTGAAATTTCGGCTGCCGGACCGTACAAATCCGAGTTGGTTCTGACCATCCTGGAAGCCGTGGATCAAACACAAACTTGCCCAAACCGGGAGACCTGGAATGACTGAGTCCGCTCTCATCAAAGCACCTCCGGGATGGCTGGAATATGCCAGCGGCGAACATTTTTCGGCGGAGCGCGCCCGATCACTGGTCGCCGATGACAATGATTATCTCAACTATTTGAAGCGGCTGGACCTGGATCAAGTCGATCCGGCGTCCCCTGCCGAAACAACCGATTGGCAAGCTTTCGAGCACGCAGCCATCGTGCGCGCTGAGGACGGTCGCCATTGGCCAGCCCGCTATGCAGCGCTCGAAGAGGTCCGCAACAAGGAATCCACAACGACAAACCAGATAGCCGACAGCTGGATAGACCGGGTTTCAAGAGGTCGATTGAACCTTAATCTCGCGCAAACGCTGCAACGGACGGATCAAGCAGACGTCTATCAACGTTCAAATAGATTTATTTCATTGGCGCTGGACGCATTTGCCGGGATTGAAGGAGAGGACTTTTTTCGAGCCCAGGCTGAAGTCATTCGCGGCAGATTACTGGCCTGGAACAATGACTTGATCGGAGCCACAGCCAGTCAGTCAGGGGCCCTCAGCACTTTCCGTCGATATGGCAATAGTTTTCGCGAGGCGGATGCGGCCTATGAGCTCGCAATCGCCAATCTGGATGCCAATTTGCCAGACCCGGCCTTGACGCTATTTGACCTCGCCATCAGCGCGCACCGGCGACTAAATCTGGATGGATCAGCTTTGGCCCGATGTCTACAGTCCAAGTCGCGCGCTTTGTTGCTGAAAGCACGAATTGACGAAACAGCCTCCATCGAGCTGGCCCGTAATAGTGCATTTGAAGCTTACCTCTTGAGCGAACCCTGTGTCAGCGCGCAGGAATTCTGCCCGCTTCACACGCAACCATTTCCTGATGTCGACACAGCTTTGGTCAAACGCGATACGTATCGCGCCGCGATGTCGGCGCGTGATCTGGGCGCCGCGTCGCTTATACAAGCGTCAGCCGATCCAGATGCTTCGGCCGAACCCCTCGAACGCGCAAAAGGCTGGATGATCGTCGCCGCCAAGGAATTGGGCTTCGAGCATGTGTTTGCCGAGCACGGGCGTCAGTCAATGCGCCAGGAGATCTCGGGCACCGGCTATGTCCGGTTTGATGTCTTGCGTGTGGCGCAGCTGGAATTTGAAATTCTCGCCCGCAGCCTTCCTGAAGAAGCTGCCACTTTGCTGATCGAAACCGGCAAACGGTACGAAAACCAGACTTACTCGATCGAGTGTTTTCAAATCGCGGCAGACTGTTTTGCAGCCGAGGCAGATCGTTTGCAGGATCAGTCGCTGCGCAATGAAGCTGACTATTGGCGCCACCGTGCCGCGCGTCTGGCTCTGTCAATTGGCGCCCGCGCAGACCGCAGCGTTCCGCCGCCAGAGACCTTATCCGCCGCCCTCCGACAAGCCCTCGTTGAGACGCAAACGGAGCAGGCATTCCAAATAATTCAATACCAGAAAGCTGATACTCACATCCTGCAAGCCGAAGTCATTCTGTCGGGTCGGCAAAGCGTCAGCCGGTTGACGCTGATCCCGGCACGTTCAGCTGCGCAAGTCGATCTCGATCAATTGAAGGCCCTGTCGCAACGCGGCGACATTCCGCAGATCCTAAGCAGCGGCTGGACGCAAGATGGCGCCTTGTACCTGTTTGAAGAAATCCCGTTCGGGCGACGATTGTCAGACCTTTTATATGATGATCTGGCAGACAGCACGCGTATTCGACTGGCGGCCCGGCTATGCCGAACGATGGCGAGCCTGATACGTGCCCATAGCGCTGATCCCAAAATGACCATGCCGCTCTATGTGACGATGGATGATATTGTTGTCGCGCCAGGCAATCGCGGCGTCGTCGCGAATTATGGCGTGATCGGTGACCGACAAATGCCGTCACTTGGATGGTCTTTTCTGTACCCCGACGCCAACAAGGAAACGTCGCGGATTAGAGATGGTTCAGACGCACGAGCCTTAGCAAAAATGCTGATCATTCTGTTCGGCGTGAAAGACATAAATCCCAGCGATCTATGGCGCGACTCTTATTTGCGGCGGGCGCTGTTTCTGAAACGCCAACCCATAGATGTCCTGCCGCTGGACGTGATTTCCGCGCTGACAAAGCTCGCCAGTGGAAAATTGCGTGTCAGCAAGCAGCAAGCAGCAGCGCAATCTGAACCTTCGACATCGCGTGCACAGCCCCCACAGGGCGTCGCCGAACTGCTCCATCTTGCCGCGCTATTGGATACCGCCTCCAAAAATCGCTAAACGCCAAATCTCCATTTCAACAGACCGCGCATTTGACTTCGGTTTTGCCTCATCAACGCAGATATGTATGAGTGTTGGCTAAGTTCAGGTCTGGGAGGCGAAATAGAGATGAAAACCAAAATCGCTATTCTCGGCGGCGGCATTAGCGCACTGGCAGCGGCATATGAATTGAAACGTCTGGATCCGACTAACACGCTGGACATCACAATCTATCAAATGGGCTGGCGCCTTGGCGGCAAATGCGCATCGTCGCGCAACGAGATGCCAGGCATGGGGTTTCGCAATGAAGAGCATGGCCTGCACGTGCTTGGCGGCTGGTATCACAATACGTTCGAAATGCTGCGCCGCCTCTATGCCGAATGGGAGAGTGTGGCTGGCGCTGATGCCGGACCGATAGACGATGCCTTCCTACCGATGAATGGCGCGGTCTTGTTTGATGAGCGCCGGACGATTTTCGGGTTTCCAAATGGCTGGCGTAAGATTGCCATACGATTTCCCGATCCCGTCGGCACTCCAGGAGTGGATATTCCGGATCTCTCGATTGAGCGAATGTTCAAAGTCTTGCTGCGATGGGTCCAGGAAATCCTCGGCTTCTCACTTGATGGATTGAATACGCTCGGCATCGCCGGAGCCTTCCTTCCCGACTGGTTTGATCTCTCTGAGATTGTTGAATTCTTCGACCGCGACAATCTCGAGAATTGGAATGACGCTGAAGCGGACGCCGTGTCTTCCCGCCTCAATGAACGGGCGGAATGTCTCGGCCGGGAATGTGAATTACTGGCCGATAATTTGTCAGAAGATGGCTCTCGTGACTTGTTCGCGCGTGGCGGCGAGAATGAACCCTCAATCTTTGACTTGATGACGGCAGGTCTGGTCGGAATGTATGTCATCAAAGGCATTCTGGATGATCGCCTGCTGACGCGCGGCTTTGACGCGATTAATAGCGAAGATGCGACTGAGTGGATGCGTCGACACGGCGCGCCATCCTTTGTCGTGAAATCACCTTTTGTCGAGCTTGGTTACCATTATGCGTTCAGCTATGTCGACGGTGACAAAGATCAGCCGAGCATGGCTGCAGGTGCAGCTTTGCGCGGCTATATGCGAATGTTCTTCGGCCAGGTCGGTAGCTTTTTCTATCACTTCAATGGCGGCATGGGCGATGTCATCGTCAAACCGTTCTACGATGTGCTGCGCGCCAAAGGCGTTAAGTTTCAGTTCTTTAGCCAGATAACCGCTCTGGAACTCGACGACGACAATACGCAAATCTCTCAGGTTCAGATCCGCCGTCAGGCCAAGGTTTCGGATGGTCCAGCCGCTTACAATCCAATCATCCAAACGCATGCCGGATTGCGCACCTGGCCGACCCAGCCGCTCATGGACCAATTGGAACTCGCCCCCGGTCAGACTCGGTTCCCGGATGACTTTGAAGATCCGGCTGATATTGACCCGAATGATCCGTCTGAAA
>CAYGUD010000034.1:0-13282 GCA_964352865.1 uncultured Hyphomonas sp. | reverse complement strand
CTCCAGGATCGTGTAGATAACGATCAGATTGTCATCGAAATCGACAATCCCGATCTCGCGACCAATACGGCCATCATTGGTTTCCAGGCGTTCTTCCGGATACACAGTCAAACCAAGCGCGCGTGCACCCGTCATGATCGCATCCGGGTCTGCCACATCGAGCACAATCGCACTGCGGCGCGGCGCGGGCACCGGCGGCAAGTCAACGCCTTTAATCTCCGTCAACGCCATGACTCGCACCTGGTCGCGCGTCGACAGCGTACAGAAGCCAAGCTCCGCACCGTCAGGAATGTTGAATACCGGAATGGAATAGCTGTCAGGATTGTGGCCGTGTTGATAGGCAACCCCAAAGCCGAGCACGTCGCGATAGAAAGTCAGCGCCCGGTCCAGATCAGCGACAACGAAATTGCCGCGCTGAAACCGCACAGGGGCTTTATTGCCCGCATCCTGATTGCTCATATCCAGCCCTCTGGTTCGCCGCGTACACGGCACAATTGTTTGCCAGCGTTCTGACCCGTATAGAGCCCCGCCAGAGCGCCTGGCATATGCTCAAAGCCATCCGTGATCTGTTCGACGGGTTTCAGCTGGCCCGCTTTGATCCAGCGCGCCATGTCGTCCATGGCACGGTCCCAGTCAGCTAAATGATTATAGACAAAGAAACCGCGCATCTGACTGTCCGTGCGACGCAGGCGCGTATAGTCCGGCAAGCGATAAGGCTTATCTCGGGCATATTCGCTGATCGATCCGCAAAGGACAATTCTGGCACGGGACCGCAAGTGATCCATCACAGCGTCCAGCGTCTCGCCGCCGACATTGTCGAAATAGAGATCAACACCATCAGGCGCGGCAGACGCCAACGCGTCGATGACATTTGCCGACTTGTAATCGATCGTTCGTGAGCATCCGAGCCGCGCTGCAAGAGCGCATTTCTCAGCGCCCCCAGCGATCCCGATGACGTCACAGTCTGAGACATTGGCGGCCATTTGAATGACCATGGATCCGACCCCGCCCACGGCACCTGAGACAAGAACGGTTTCCCCGCTCTTCGGCTCCCCAACATTGTAAAAACCCGCCCAGGCCGACAATCCCGTCATTCCCAGCGCGCCCAGACCGAGCGATGCTGGAAGACCATTTTGCGGCATTTGCCGGAATTTTTCCGCCGCTGTCATTTGCGAGACTTTGTAAGTCTGCCAACCCACCTGGCCCTGGACGACTTGCCCTTCTGCCCAGTCTGGATGTCTTGACTTCACAATTTGTGCGACGCCGCGCCCGTGTAGGACATCGCCAATGGCTAAGGGCGTTTCGCCGGCAAAGGCCTGGCCGCTCATATAGCCGCGCATGACGGGGGCAAGACTAAGATACAGGGTCTTCAGGAGCACGTCTCCCGGCTGAAGCTCAGGTAACGGGGTTTCTTTCCAGGCGAAATCCTCCGGCCGCACATTGCCTTCTGGTCGCCGCGCCACAGTCCATTGCTGGTTCAGCGTATCGTCCAAAGCGGCGGAAGCGGAAAGGGTCTGGAAACTTGTCATACCCGCGACTAGTCGTGGACTTTAACGACTTGATTAACTTCAAAAAAATATCCATCGAGATCCCAGAACGAGCACCCGATCATATCTTTCACTTTGCCATCTGCGCCCGTCACAGACCAGTCGCGTGGTTCAGAATGAATGCGGCTTCCCAGCGACCTGGCCCGTTCCAATGCGCCTTTTGCGTCTTGCGACGCAACCACAAAAACCGGCACCCCAAACTTGATCTCCGTAGGTAGCTCATCCGGCGCATCCATTTTCGGATCGAGCCATTCCAGCAAGCCGATCATACCGACCAGATCGTGGTTTGCCTTGAGGATGATCAAACGCGTCTGGTCGCCTTTTTTGCCGGCGGCGAGCTGTTCACCTGACAGCGTGAAGGGTGTGTCCATCCAACGGCTCATGCCAAAGACTTGCTCATACCATTCAGCGGCGCGGTCGCCGTCTCTGACCAGAAGCGTGGTGCGTTTTATGTCATCCGCCAATTGATATATCCTTTCCTCGACTCTTCGTGTCTAACGCTGAAACAGCGCGCTTGTGAAGAGTTTTTCGAGAAGGATGTTGAGGGCGGACAGCGCGAGGGCGGTCAGAGTTCTCTCAGGAAACGACCAGGACGCACTGTTCATCCAGGCTCGGACGCGCCAGTACAATGCGCTTCAACCCTGGAAGTTGCGACTTGAGGTCATTCGCCGCCCAAATCGCGATGCGTTCCAAAGTGGGTACGGACAGGCCATCGATTTCGTTTAGCAGGCGATGATCGAGCTTTTTCGCCGTCTCTGCCAGGATCGATGCCAGATCAGAAAAGTCCTGCACCCATTCTGCGCCAGGCTGTACAGTGCCTGCGACAGTCGCTTCCAGACGGAAGGAATGACCGTGTACATTTCGATATGGATGCCCTTCAGGCTTGCCGCCCATATAATGCGCGGCTTCAAACGAGACCGCTTTGGTGATCTCGAAAATCTGACCTTCGACCTTCAAGGCAGGCCGATCAGTTTGTGTGTCTGTAAGCTTAGTCGCCATTTCGGGTGCTTCATACAATAGGCGGCGGCTGCCGCAATGTTCTGGGCGTGCGCCGTATCATCTTTAGGCTGCAGAAAAAAGTGTTCAAACTGCAAGCTTTCAAATCTGTTCGGTTGCGCCTCCGGCTCGTCTTGCGGAAATACCAGCTTCAACTCATTCCCGGATTGCTGCTCTAGGCCAGCATTTGCCTTCGGGCTGACGCAGATCCAGTCGAGGCCTTCCGGCGCATTCAGCGTACCATTGGTTTCGACTCCAATTTGGAAACCCGCGGCTTTCAGCGCGGCGATGGCCGGTGGATCAAGCTGCAGAAGCGGCTCACCGCCGGTGCAGATCACATATGGCACACCACCTTCAGGGGTCGTTTTCGTCCACACATCCAGGACGTGCGCTGCAAGCGCGTCAGGGCCAACAAATTTGCCGCCATTCTCGCCATTCGTGCCGACAAAATCCGTGTCACAGAAATTGCACACCGCACGCGCCCGGTCTCGCTCCAGTCCTGACCAGAGATTGCACCCGGCAAAGCGCAGAAACACTGCCGCACGCCCAGTCTGCGCGCCTTCGCCTTGCAGCGTTACGTACGCTTCTTTGACGGAATAGGTTTTCATGCGGCGCCCTTTGATTGCCAGGTGTCATAGCCATTGGCTCTGAGTTCGCAAGCCGGACAGGTTCCGCAGCCATAGCCCCATGGATGGCGGTGCTGGCGATCACCGAGATAGCACGTGTGCGACTCCTCGATCACGATCTCTGTCAGACTCTCGCCGCCAAGCTCGCTTGCCAACGCCCATGTCTCTGCTTTGTCGAGCCACATCAGGGGGGTTTCGATGTTGAAAGGACGGTCCATGCCTCGCGCCAGAGTCAGTTCCTGCGCGTCCAACGTGGTGCGCCGACAATCCGGATAGCCAGAATAGTCTGTCTCGCACATGCCACCAACCAGAGTTGATATGCCGCGTCGCCAGGCAATTGCCCCGGCCAGAGTCAGGAATAACAGATTTCGCCCTGGGACGAATGTGTTTGGCAGACCATTCTCAGCAACGACGATTTCGGTTTCCTTGATCATTGCGGTGTCGCTGATCTCGCTCAGCACCGAAACGTCGCAGACCCGGTCCTCGCCGAGCTTGCCAGCCCAGTCGGGAAACGCGCTTTTTATCGCTGCAATGATTTTCGGTCGGCAGTCGAGCTCCACGGCGTGACGTTGTCCATAGTCGAAACCCACCGTTTCGACGCGGTCATAGCGCGAAAGCGCATGGGCCAGACAAATCGTCGAATCCTGGCCGCCTGAAAACAGCACCAGCGCGGACGTGTCTGTCATAGCATTTTCTCCTATCAGGCGACGAAATAGTCCCTGCGTCTCACTGCTTATCCTGGCGTCTCATAACGCTTGATTTCCGTGTAACAAAGGACACACAACAGTGTCCATCAAACGGTCTTTCGCTGGATACTAGTTGACAAAAGGGCCGGTCAATTCCGTCATGAAACAAGAGGCGTTCCAAGACAAAATGGAACGCCCGAGGGGATGCGCCACGCAACTATGTGCCAGAAAATAAGGCACAGATGGAGGAGTCCGCTCATGAAATCTACAGATCGTTCGAACTTATTATTGATGGCAGGGGCCTCAGCGCTCGCCTTCACATCCGCAGTCCCCGTCGCCGCGGCCCAGGATGGAAGTTCAGACAACCCCCGCACGCTTTCCACAGTCGTCGTCACGACGCAGAAGACCGAGGAATCCATTCAGGATGTTCCGATCGCTGTGTCGGCTTTTGACGAGGAAGCCCTCGACAAATTGCAACTCGCCGGCGGCCCCGACCTGGTCAAAACCATTCCAAATGTGAATTTCACCAAAGGCAATTTCGGCGGCTTCAATTTCAGGATTCGGGGGATTGGTGTCGATGCTGTATCAACCGCCGCTGATGCCGGTGTTGGGATCCATTTGAATGATGTCCCGCTGACGTCGAACAGCCTTTTTGAAGCCGAGTTTTACGACGTTGAACGGGTTGAAACACTGCGCGGGCCGCAAGGCACGCTATATGGCCGGAACGCAACCGGCGGTGTCGTCAACACGATCACGGCCAAACCCGTCCTCGAAGAATTTCAAGCTGACGCAAGACTTACTTATGGCAATTACAACACCGTCAAAACCAAAGGCATGGTGAACCTGCCTATTGGTGAAACGGCTGCGCTTCGCATCGCCGGGTCGTATTTGAGCCGGGATGGCTATGTCGACAATCTGACAACAGGGAATGATATTGATGATCGCGAGCTCTACAGCATTCGCGGATCCTTCGCCTGGGAGCCAACCGACCGGCTCCGAACCTTGCTGATGATCGAGCATTTCAGTGAGGACGATTCCCGACTTCGTTCCGGTAAGCAATTTTGCGCAACTGACCCAACCAAGACGAGCTTTCAGGGCATTGCGATCACCGCATTCGATCAGTTGATCACGTCGCAAGGGTGTGTTGATGCGGCAGTTCGAGATGCAGCGTCACTGGGCGGAATCAATCAGGCCTCGACACTCGGCGGCGGCGTCTTCGGCGTATTGGCGGGTGTCACAGGTGACATCGACGAAAATGGCAACTTGTTCAACATAAACGAGCCAGGGGCTTATAATCCCGACTATCGAACAATTGAGAGCTCGTTCGATCCCACATTTGAGACCGAGCAGACCTTCTATAT
Source organism: uncultured Hyphomonas sp. (assembly GCA_964352865.1). Taxonomy (GTDB): domain Bacteria; phylum Pseudomonadota; class Alphaproteobacteria; order Caulobacterales; family Hyphomonadaceae; genus Henriciella. The sequence goes on along the minus strand of CAYGUD010000034.1, from coordinate 8,066 downwards.
GTGGCGCGGTGAGTTTGATGTCACAGACTCGCTGACGGCGACTTATCTCGGCAGCTATAATGAGCGCAGCAATATTTCGCAGGAAGACTATAACGAAACCGCGCCAGCATTTGAGTTCAACACAACGCCGACAGCCTTGATCGGACTTAACGGCGCCGCCGCCCCGGCCTATGTCGCGGCTTATGCTTCACTATTCCCAGGCGGCGTGGTGAGTGACCCGCAGCTCGGTCAGGCCAATTTCCTCGAACAAGCTGACATTTCGGGATCGGAAAGTGAGCAATCAACACACGAAATCCGGCTGCAATCGGACTTTGACGGGCCCTTCAATTTCAATGTCGGGGCCATCAAGCTTGATTTTGAAATCAATCAAGGCCCGGCGGTACAAGAGAGCTATTACGTCTTCTTCAATACCGGATCAGCCTTCGTCCAATCACGGAACGCAGCTGCCGGAACCACCGCGCTCTCGATCGCTGACGCTGCAAATGCCGGCGCCACGGCGTTTGACAATCTCGGCAATGGCACGGACCGCAATTATTTCCGTTCTATCACACCCTACAAGCTGGATAGTTTTGCCCTCTTTGGAGAAGGTTATTTCGATGTCACTGATGACTTGCAGTTCACGCTCGGTCTTCGATACACCGATGACAAGAAGGAAGTCGGGAATATCCCGACTTATCTCGCAGTTGCGGACGCCCTTCGTCCAGACGCTCTAGCCTATGTGCCAAATGAAGGCGCATCAAATGACAATGGCGGCGACGGCACCTTGAATGCCCAATTTGAAGAGGTCACGGGGCGTATCGGATTTGACTGGTCACCCGATCTATCCTGGTCGCAGGACTCCTTGTTCTACGCGTTTTACTCGCGGGGCTATAAAGGCGGCGGCATCAATCCGCCTCAGCCAGCGGATAACACGTCGGGTGTCGCGCAAACGTTCGATCCGGAATTCGTCGACTCTTACGAAATCGGAACGAAGAATACGCTCGCGGATGGGGCCTTGCAGCTGAATGCCACTGGCTTCTTCTACAATTATGAAGGCTATCAGATCAGCGCGATCGTCAATCGCACATCAGCAAATTTCAATGTCGATGCCGAAATCAAAGGCGTCGAGATCGAGACCGTCTGGAACCCGGCCTCTACGTTCGTGTTAAACGCGAATCTCGGCTTTCTGGATGCCCAAGTGGTCGACACGTTCGGCGTCGACGTTCTCAATCGCACCAATGGCCGTGATGACCTGGTGGTTCTGAAGAATTTTGCCTCAGCCTCGAACTGCGTCGTGTCGGCTCAAGGGTATGCCACCCTGCTCGGCGCCATTCAGACCGAAGCCGCCAATCCAGGCGACACGTTCGGGCTATGCTCAGAAGCGCTGGTCGGGTTGGAATCAGCGTTCGGCCTCGGCGATGTGACGATTGAATATACGGACTCGAATGGCGACACCCAAACCGCTACGGCCTTCGAACCGATTGATGGCGATGCGGTAAACCTTGACGGCAATGCCCTGCCCGGCACGCCTGAGATGACATTCAGCTTCGGCGCTGAGTACACTTGGGAGGGCTTGTTCAACAATGCCTGGGATTTGCGGGTTCGCAGTGACTATTATTATCAGGCCGATTCGTTCAGCCGGGTCTGGAACACGACACGCGACCAGTTGGATAGCTGGGACAATATCAATCTGTCGCTGCAATTGATGAACACAGAGAATGACTGGTCTGTGGAACTGTTCGGCAAGAACATCACAGATGAGGAAGTCATTACCGGCGCCTATCTGACCGATGACAGTTCTGGATTGTTCACAAATGTCTTTTTGAACGAGCCATCTACATATGGCGTGACCATCGCAAAACGCTGGTAATACCTGGGATCGCGCCGGGTTGGGCGTGACGGAGGAGGTGTAAGGGCGATCTGCAAAGGTCGCCCTTACGCTGTTTTTGTGCCATGGTCGTGAGACTTGTTACTGAAACCCGACCGTGTGCACGAAGGCGCACTTTCATTCTGATCGCAGCCCTTCACCTCGCGTAAATCATTGACAAGTTGTCGCGGCTCACTCTGTCATGGCCGCGAGGCATTCTCGGAACACACGAGAAGCCCATGAGGAAACGTAAAAAAACACTCGAACTGCCACTGGTAGGTTCCGAGGGAGGAGTTAATCACATGAAAGTCGCAAGACACTCGAATTATATCTTGTTCGCGGGGGCATCCGCACTCGCACTCTCAATGGCTGCACCAGCCGCCGTGGCGCAAGATGGCGCCGATGACGACGCCGAAGCCCGCACCCTCAGTACTGTCGTTGTGACGACTCAGAAGCGGGACGAATCTATTCAGGATGTTCCGATCGCGGTGTCCGCGTTTGATCCAGACGCACTTGAGCGTTTGAACATCGAAACCGGCTCGGATCTGCAATTCAACATTCCGAACTTTGGCTCGACGCAAGGCAACTTCTCTGCTGGCGGCATTTCTATTCGAGGCATTATTAACGCAGCCGTTGGCGCATCATCTGATGCTGCGGTGGGCACTCACATTAACGGCGTTTCCTCTTCAGGTTCGACATTGCTCGAAACTGAATTCTACGACGTTGAGCGGATCGAGATCCTGCGTGGCCCACAAGGCACGCTATATGGCCGGAACGCGACAGGCGGCGTGGTCAATGCGATTACCTCCAAGCCAGTCCTTGAAGAGTTCAATGCCAGCCTCGAAGGCACATATGGCGAGTTTAACAATCAGAAACTCACCGGTCATGTGAACGTGCCGCTCGGCGAAAAGCTTGCGGCGCGCGTTGCTGGTTTCTATCTCAGCCGTGACGGTTATTCCGATGCCATTCTGCCAGATGGCAGCAAAGAGGACGTCGATGGGCGTGACCTCTGGGCGGTTCGTGCAACCCTAGGCGGTGACATCACCGATAAGCTCTCTTTCTGGGTGATGGGCGAGCATTATGAGGAAGACTCGACACGTACACGTGCGACCAAGCAGCTGTGTACAAAAGATACCCGTCCATTCCCGTTCAACCAGGGCTGTGTGCCTTATCAGGTTGAAGGTCTGGGCTATGCCCGTGACGCAAATGGCAACCCGATCCAGGTTGCACCAGGCTTTGGCACGGTCGACACATCAGGGACTTTGGGCGGCGTTCTCGCGGCGAACCTCGGTCTGTTCCCAGCGTTTGGAACCGACAGCAATGCTGGCGCCACAACGTCAACCAACTTGCGTGAGTTTGAAACCAATCTCATCCCAACCTTTGAGGGTGAGTCGAATACGGTCCAGGCAGAGATCAAATATGAGTTCGACAATGATCTGACCTTTACGTTCCTGGCCAGTCATAATGACAATTACCGCGCCTTCACCGATGACTACAATAAGGGCGTCGGCACCACGAAGTTCCAGATCACGCCGCTAACGCCGGACCTTGATGGTGACGGTGACGGCGACTTCCCTGGTGGCCCGGCTCTGGGACTAAATATTCCAGTTGATACGCGACTACGGGCGCCTGCAGACACTCTGCTGGCGACAGATCGCTCGAGCTCCGATTTTGAAACGACATCGCTAGAGGCACGTCTTCAGTCTGATTTTGATGGTGATTTCAACTTCACGGTTGGCGCATTGAAACTCGATTCAATTGGCGAAACCAATTATTTCGTGTTCTTCAATACAGCTGAAGCACTTGGCGTGGCCACAGGTCTTCCAGGAGACCGGACATACTTCCTGAGCCGTAGCCCGTACAAGCTGAAAGCTGTCGGTGCCTTTGGTGAAGCGTACTGGGATGCCACGGACAATCTGACCTGGACCCTCGGTCTGCGTTACACCAATGACCAAAAACGCCAGGAAAATACGCCAAGCCTCCTATTGGCTCCGGCGACAGTCTTCCCAGGCGTTCAAAACGGTTTCGCTCAAGGCGGCCCAGCTCAAGAAGCTGAGTTTGAAGAAATTACAGGCCGGTTCGGCTTTGATTATCAAATGGGCGCCTTCGGGTTTACCGATGACACATTGATCTACGGTAACATCGCGCGTGGCTATAAAGGCGGCGGTATCAACCCACCACAATCTGCTGGATTGGCAGCAAGCGCAAACACGTTCGAACCTGAGTTCATTAATGCGATCGAAGTTGGTTCCAAGAGCACACTCTTCGGCGGCGCTGGTATCCTGAACCTGGCAGCCTTCTATTATGATTATGAAGGCTATCAGATCTCGTCCATCGTGAACCGGACATCGGTCAACCAGAACGTTGATGCGACCGTTCAAGGCTTCGAAGCGGAATTCTACTATCAGGTGACTGAGAATTTCCGCGTCGACTCCACGATTGGTCTGTTGAACACAGAGCTCGCCGATCAGGCGCCGCTTCTGGACACATATGACCAAACTGGCGGCGACCCGAATTATGTTGTGGTCAAGGACGCAGCAACTACTCAGAACTGCGTCGCGTTACTGTCTGAAGTAAACGCGTTGCTCGCGAGCCCTGCGGCGGCAGCTGCTGCCGGCATTTGCTCCGGGGCGGCCATCCCGTTCGGGGTCACTCCAGTGATTGGCATTCCAGTCGACGTTTCAGGCAACAGCCTGCCGCTCGCGCCTGAGGTGACATTCTCGATCGGTGCCGAATATGTCTTCGACATCAATGATAGCTGGGACATGTCGGTTCGCGGTGACTTCTACCATCGCGGTGAAGTCTTCACACGGATCTTCAACCTGGAAGCTGATCGTCTGGATAGCTTCCAGAATGCGAACGCAGCAATCCAGTTCACAAATGACGAATTGGACATGGAACTTGAACTGTTCGTCAAGAACCTGCTCGAAGATGACCAGCAAACGTCTCAGTATCTGACGGATGCGTCTTCTGGCCTGTTTACCAACACTTTCCTACTCGAGCCTCGCCAGTTTGGCGTCCGAGTAGCAAAACGCTGGTAGGTCACAAGGGGCCCTTGCGACGCGCAGGGGAGAGAGGGGAAGGGCGATCCGTTTGGGTCGCCCTTCTTTCTTTTGTACCCAAAGCAACTATGTTCAGGATCAAAGTGATTTCAGGAGATTCGCCGTGCTGCGTTCAAGCCTATCTATTCTCGCCCTCGTCACACTCACTGCCTGCGGCGGCCAGGCCGCTGCGCCGGAACCGGAAGCTGACGGCTCAATTGTCTCAGACTCGGGCCTGAAACTCATCCCAATCGCTGAAGAGCTGGAATTTCCGTGGGGCTTGGCGGCGCTGCCGAATGGCGATTTGCTGGTCACAGAGCGCGAAGGACGTCTCCGTCTGATCCAATCGAACACACTGGTCGACGCCCCGGTAACCGGCTTGCCTGACGATATCCTGGTCGCGGGACAAGGCGGCTTGTTAGGCATCACGCTCGATCCAGCTTTTGCGGCCAATCGGAAACTCTATCTCAGCTATTCCAAAGACATGGGTGACACCAATACGACAGCTGTGATCTCGGCAACTTTGTCGGAAGATTCCAGTGCCCTGAGCGACGTCACAGAAATCTTCCTGGGCGAGGCGCGCGAAACTACTTTCCATTACGGTTCTCGAATGGCGTTCCTACCGGACGGCTCAATGATTGTCACGCTGGGCGATGGGTATCGCTATATGCAGGACGCACAGGATACGGACCTTCTGCACGGGAAAATTGCGCGTATCATGCCCGACGGCACCCTGCCCGCTGATAATCCGTTTGCCGAAGGCGGCGGCAATCCCGCGATTTGGTCTTATGGACACCGCAACGTTCAGGGCCTGGTCTATCACAGCGCTTCCGACACGCTGATCGCACATGAGCACGGCCCGAAAGGCGGCGACGAACTGAATGTCATTGAGCCTGGGAACAATTATGGTTGGCCGGTCATCACCTATGGCATCAATTATGACGGTACGATCATTACCGATGACACTGAGGCCCCTGGCCTCGAGCAACCCGCCGTGAAATGGGTGCCATCGATTGCGCCATCAGGCATGGCCGTCGTCCAAACAGCCGGGTTCGAAGACTGGTCTGGCGATTTGCTGATTGGCGCTATGGATGGCCCGAGTGGTCAAAAGCTCGTTCGTGTTGATGTCAGCGCTGATGGCACAATTGGCGCAACTGAAGATCTTCTCGCCGATTTGCAAACCGGGTTCCGAGACGTGATTTCAACGCCGGAGGCGATTTATGTTGCTACCAATATGTTGGACGGCGTCGTCTACCGCGTCGAGAAAGCCAACTAAACGCCTCGGCGAGACCGTAGCGCCGTGGCGAGTGTCCCATCATCGAGATGGTCGAGCTCGCCGCCAACAGGCACACCGTGCGCCAGTCGTGTGACCTCGACGTCGAGGCCTTCAAGCCGTTCAGCGATATAGTGCGCTGTGGTCTGGCCATCGACGGTCGCATTCAGCGCGAGAATGACTTCACGGATCCCGCCTTGCTTGATGCGGTCGGTCAGCATGCCAATCGTCAGATCATCCGGCCCGATGCCATCCAGCGCGCTCATCACACCGCCGAGCACGTGATAACGGCCTCGAAAGGCTGCAGCGCGTTCGAGCGCCCACAGGTCCGGTACGTCTTCAACGACACATATCACGCCGTCATCGCGGCCTGTGGCCTGGCACACCGCACAAGGCTGCAGGGTGTCATAATTACCGCACGTGCGGCATTGTTCGATTTTGTCCGCAGCATCCGCCAGCGCTTCCGACATTGGCCTGAGCAAAGTGTCCTGTCGCTTCAGCAGGAACAAGGCTGCCCGCCGGGCCGAACGCGGGCCAAGGCCTGGCAACCGCGCGATCAGGTCGATCATGCGTTGAATCTCTGGGCCTGCTGACGTTTTACTCATGCGCGCTAATGTGCGGGACTCGGCGCGAGAGGCAAGAGCGCGGTTTCAGCTTTGCAGAATCCAGTTTTAGGGTTATTACCCTAATACACAAAAACGGAGGCAACATTGGCAGACACGGCACACGGATTACGCGCAGCAGGTATACCGGACCCCAAAAGCGTTCCACTCGAGACGCTCGACGTTTCCGTCGCTGAGCTTTTTGAAGCCAATGTGCATGGTGAGTATTTCCGCCGCCTGCGCAATGAAGACCCCGTGCATTATTGTCCGGAAAGCCAGTTTGGTCCGTATTGGTCGATCACGAAATACCAGGATATTGTGGCGGTCGATTCCAATCATAAAGTCTTCTCCTCGGACCGGGACATCGTGATTGGCGATGCCCCGAAAGATTTCACCACACCGATGTTTATTGCCATGGACGGCCCGAAACACGTAGACCAACGTAAAGCTGCGTCTCCAGCTGTGGCGCCGTCTCAACTTTCTGATATCGAAGCCCTGATCCGTCAGCGCGTTTGTAACATCCTGGATGACTTGCCGATTGGCGAGGAAATCAACTGGGTTGAGCATGTCTCGAAAGAGCTGACGACCCAGATGCTGGCAACGCTATTCGACTTCCCATTCGAAGATCGTCACCTCCTGCCCTATTGGTCAGACGTGACAACCACATCGGAAACCGTCGGCATCGAAGTCGATATGAAGGAGCGCGAGCGCGTCCTCCACGAATGCCTGGCCTATTTCACAAAGCTTTGGCATGAGCGCGCAGCACAGCCGAAAAAATTCGATTTCATTTCGCTGCTGGCGCACAATCCGAACACCAAGGATATGGTCAACAACCCAATGGAATTGCTCGGCAATCTGATGCTGCTGATTGTCGGCGGAAATGACACCACCCGCAACTCAATCAGTGCCGGCGTCGTTGAGCTTAATCGCAATCCGGATGAGTTCGCGAAACTGAAATCCGATCCGTCCCTGATCCCGAACATGGTCTCAGAGGTTATTCGCTATCAGACCCCACTGGGCCATATGCGGCGCACGGCGCTCGAAGACATCGAGCTTGGCGGCAAACAGATCAAGAAAGGCGATAAAGTCGTGATGTGGTATGTTTCCGGCAATCGTGACGAGACCGTTATCGAAGACCCGGACCGGTTCTGGATCGATCGCCCGAATGCACGGCGACATCTGTCCTTCGGCTTCGGTGTACATCGCTGCATGGGTAACCGCGTCGGTGAAATGCAATTGCGCATTCTGTGGGAAGAAATTCTCAATCGCTTTGACCGGATCGAACTGGTCGGTGAGCCAGAGCG
>CAYGUD010000033.1:0-13327 GCA_964352865.1 uncultured Hyphomonas sp. | reverse complement strand
TGGTCCAGACTTATGACGGCCCTGATTTTCCGATTTTCCATTTTGACCTCTACCGTTTGAACGACGCGGATGAAGTGTTCGAACTGGGCTGGGACGAGACGCAAGCTGGCCTCGCCTTGATCGAATGGCCGGACCAGGCCGGATCGCATTTGCCGGTCTGGCGGCTCGACCTCAGTATCGAAATCATTGGGGATAAGCGCACTGCGCGACTGGAACCCCAGGGCGAAGACTGGCAAACACGTTTGCATGAGTTCTGAAGCGAATCGCCGCGACTTGATTAGCGCCTTCCTCACCCAAGCAGATTGGGAGACCGCCAATCTGCAATGGTTTGATCAGGATGCGTCGACACGGCGCTACGCACGGCTGACGCGATCGGACGGCGCAACAGCCATCCTGATGGATGCCCCTTTGGTTGAGAGTGACCCATGCGCCCCCGATGCAACTGCGGAAGAACGCGCAGCTTTGGGGTGGAACGCCATGACCAGGCTCGCCTCAAGCCGCGTTGATGCTTTTGTTCTGATCGCTGATCACTTGCGGCAATCCGGGCTACGGCCACCGCAGATCCATGCCCATGACAGCCGCAACGGTTTCGCCCTGCTCGAGGATTTTGGCGACAAACGTGAGTTTGCTCGCTTAATTGAGCGCGGCATGGACGAAGTACCGCTTTATCAGCAAGCCGCTGAAGATTTGGCAAAATTGCACCGAGCACCGAAGCCGAGTGTCTTGACGGCTGGCGAAGAAGTCTGGCCCATTCTTGAGTTCGATGATGTTGCGCTCGGCGCCAATGCAGATCTGTTCGCCGATTGGTTCCATATCTATGATGAGCGCGCCCGTATGACAGATACGGATCGGGCCCGGTGGGAGGACGTGCGCGACGGATTAATTGCCCAAGCCGTGGCCTTCCCGCGCGAATTCACATTACGCGATTATCACGCTGAAAACTTGCTCTGGTTGCCTGAAGGGCGCGTTGGTCTACTGGACTTTCAGGACGCCGTTTTCGGATGGGATGCCTGGGATATGGCGATGCTGACGCAAGACGCACGGCGCGCGGTGTCTGATCGCGCCGCGAAAACAGCGATCCACGCTTATCTCGACGCTGCGGGCAAAGACGATACGTCCTTTCAGGAGCGGCTCGCTGTGATCGGAACGCTTAACGCCCTGCGCATTGCTGGGGTGTTTGCACGCCTCGTCAAACGCGATGGCAAGCCGCGCTATGCCGACTTCATGCCGCGGCAATTACTGATCTTGGCGCGCAATCTCGAACACCCTGCGGCATCTGAGATGCGGGCTTTTATCAACGATACGGCGCCGTTTATTCTGGAGGCAATAGAATGATCGAAATGCCCGACACCGCGATGGTATTGGCGGCGGGTCTCGGCACACGCATGCGACCATTGACTGACGCGACAGCCAAGCCTCTGCTCGAAGTCGCTGGTCGCAGCATGATTGATCGGTTGTTGGATAATCTCGCTCAGGCTGGCGTAAAACGCGCCGTCGTCAATGTGCATTGGTGCGCCGATTTGGTTGAAGCGCATTTACAGGATCGCGACGATTTACAGATCGCCATTTCTGATGAGCGGCCAGAAGTGCTCGAAACAGGCGGTGGCCTGGCAAAAGCACGTCCACTGCTTGGCGACGACCCGATATTCGTGGTCAACACAGATGCCTTTTGGGAACCCACTGGGCCCGAGCCACTGAAAGATCTAGCAGCGAGTTTCAATTCAGAACTCATGGATGAGTTGTTATTGCTCGCAGACACGCGCCGTTGCCTTGGATTTCCCGGGGCAGGGGACTTCTTCAGGTCGGATGCCGGCCAATTGACTCGCCGCGGTGATGCTGACAGCGCGCCCTGGGCCTATGCCGGTGTGCGCATCCTGAAACCGCAATTATATGATGGCGCTCCAATTGAGCCCTTCTCCGCGAATCGGATCTGGAATGATCTATTGCCCAAGGGGCGTATGTTTGGCCATCCGCTTGAGCGCTTCTGGCTTCACGTAGGTGACCCGTCAGCGCTCAAGGACGCCGAATTCTGGCTCCGCTGTAACGGCGCATGAGCGACCTGTTTTCGCCTGATGGACCGAAGGTCTTTTCCATCCCGGCGGGGGCCAATTTTCTGGCCGAACTGACCGCGACGCTGGCTCGTGAAACAGGATTGAAAGACAATCCGGAAGCGCTTGCTGACGCGCTGATCTATGTCCCCAACCGCCGGTCTGAGCGTGCTCTGGCGTTTGCCCTGCATCAAGCAGCGGGGGGTAAAGCTTGCCTCCTCCCCAACATTCGCGCCCTGGGGGATCTGGAAACCGATGAGCCACCACCAAGTGCTGAAGCGGCTCTGGCAGACTTGCCGCCTGTGATTTCCCCAGCCGCCAGAATTGGCGGCCTGACAAGATTGGTCATGCAGTATTTTGCCGCCCTCGAAACAAATCTTCCGGCGGTATCCTGTCTCGCGGCAGCGCGGGAATTGGCGCGCCTTCTGGATCAGGCGGCCCTGTCAGGTGATGTCGACTGGAACGCCCTGGAAAGCCTTGTTCCCGATGCGCAGCTGGCGCAGCATTGGCAGCAATCGGTCCGGTTTCTTCAAATCATCACGGACCAATGGCCTGCACATCTCGACGAAGCGACCAAGATGGATCCTTATGCGCGCCGCTATGCTGCAGCAGAGGCTATGGCAGCGCATTGGGCTAAATCCCCGCCGGACGCGCCGGTCATTGTCGCAGGTTCGACCGGAGCAACCCCAGCCAGTCGTTTATTGATGCAGGCTGTGATGCAGCTACCGCGCGGCGCCATTGTCTTGCCGGGCCTCGACACCGATCTGGATGCGTCAACACTTCACCAGATTGCAGAGGCACCATCGCATCCGCAATTCACCTTGGCACGCACTTTGTCAGCGCTTCAATTGCCCCTCGATCAAATCTGTCCGTGGCCAGGGCTTCCTGATGTTCCGGCTCAAACCGCTCGAAGACGCCTGATACATCAAGCGCTCGCGCCTGCGCAAAGCACAGCGGACTGGACAGCCAATCTCGCGCAGATATCTGCTGATAAGGATGCGGCCGAATTTGTCAGACATGCCATGCAAGGTCTCACCGTTCTGGATGCTGCAGACGATAGTGAAGAGGCCTTGCTGGCTGCGATCCTGATGCGCGAAATGCTCGAAAAACCGGGTCAAACCGCTGCTCTGGTCACCCCTGATGCAGGCCTGGCGCGGCATGTCAGTGCGGTGTTAAAGCGCTGGCAGATCGATGTTGCCCCGTCAGCGGGTATGCCCCTGTCGCAAACCATCGCGGGCAGTCTGGCGCTTTTGACGGCCGAATGGATGCTGGACCCATCGCACCCCGTCGCTTTGATGGCTGTCCTTCAACATCCGTCGAGCCGGTTTGATGAGTCCACAATCAAAAACCTCGACAAGCATTTCTTGCGGGGCCCGCGCACCTGGCAAAGCTGGGATGAATTGAGGGCGCATATACAGCAACAAGCAGACGCCGATGATCGCTGGCGCACCAAACTTACAGACCATGCAATTGCATCGGCGACTGCACTGCTGGATGACTTATCTGCAGCATTAGACACACATTCGATCGCTCTCGATGCGCCCTTGTCAGGAGAGGTCTGGTATCGCGGCATTTCTGATCTAAGCAGTGCGATCGCGACCGCACCGCACCCCTGGGCCGGCGAAGATGGCGGCGCTTTGTCAACGCTATTTCGCGAAATGGTTGAACTGACAGAACCGCTCGGGAATCAGGCGCCAAGTGTGTGGAACGAATTGCTGCAATCCGAAGCCTTGGCAAAAACCGTTCCTGCCGGGGCGGTGCATCCAAGATTGGCAATATGGGGGCCGCTTGAAGCGCGCCTGCAAACCGCCGATCGAATTATTCTCGCCGGATTGAACGAGGGCGTGTGGCCAGCCCAACCGGCCGCAGATGCGTTCTTGCCTCGGGTTTTTCGCAAGCAGATTGGGCTGGCAGATCCCGATGAACGGGTTGGCCTCTCGGCGCATGATTTCGCGCAACTGGCGGCAGCGCCCGATGTCGTTCTGCTGAACAGTCGCCGCCGCGAGGATAAACCGGCGATCGCATCGCGCTGGTTGTGGCGGTTGAAAACACTGACACGCGGAGCCCTTGGCGATGATGCCGCGGCTGCCCTGGAACCTGGGCCCGATCGGAATCCCTTGCTCTGGCTCGCGCAACTAGAAAAAGCCCCTGATCTTCCGCAAGGCTTCACCGCCGAACCCCGCCCCAAGCCGCCGATAGAAGCTCGGCCTGATAGATTATCCGTCACCCGGATCGAACAGCTGGTTCGGGACCCTTACGCGATCTACTGCGAATCAGTTCTCGGCCTGAGAGCGCTTGACCCGCTCAACCTGCCACCGGATGTCCGCGTCCGTGGCACGGCCGTGCACAAGGCGCTGGAGCGGTTTGAGCTTGAAGCGAAAGACGGTGACGCCAACGCCTTATTGGCGCTTCTCGAGGAAGAGTTGCGGCGCGGAGGTGAGCTTGAAATTGACCTGATCGCCCTGCGCGATAAGCGCCGCAGCGTGTGTGCGGAATATCTGGAATGGCGCAGCGCCAATGCAGACCAAATCGACGGGCTACCGCTCACAGAAATCAGGGGCACGCTGACTCTCAACATTCACGGGCGCGATTTTACTTTGTCTGGTACGGCTGACCGGGTGGAAAAGCGCATGGATGGATCAGTTGCGATTCTCGATTTCAAAACCGGCAAACCTCCGAGCGAAAAGCAAGTCCGGGCTGGCCTCAGTCCGCAAATGCCATTGCAAGGCCTGATTGCCCAAGAAGGAGGTTTCAACGAGATCGGCCGAGCGCAAGTTGAAGCTCTGACGTATTTGCGGTTCGGAACGCAATTTCAGGTCCAGGAGCTCGGCGCCGCATCGTCGCGCACCAAGCTTGACGCCAAACCAATGAGTGAGCTGATTGCCGAGGCGGAAGCCGGCCTGATCGATTTGCTGACCGCTTTTGCAAATCCGGAGCATCCTTATTTGAGCGCACCACGCCCAGAGCGCGTCCAGTATGAAAGCGATTTTTCTCGCCTTGCCCGGCGCGATGAATGGACAGGGGTCGGGACTTTTGACTGAAATGCTGAAATCCCCTGACTCGGCGGCATTTGATGCGGCCAAGCGCGCCCAAGCGGCGGCGGCAGATCCGACTCTATCGGCCTGGGTTGAGGCCAATGCGGGGTCTGGCAAAACCAAAGTTCTGATCGATCGCGTCGCGCGACTGCTGCTCCGCCGGCCCGATGGCCGACCGGGCGCCCTGCCGGATTCGATTCTCTGCATCACCTATACCAAGGCGGCCGCAAATGAGATGTTGTCGCGGCTCTATGCGCGGCTGGGCGATTGGGCCGTGGCCAGCAATGAGGCGCTCCGGGCGTCTCTTGCCCAACTCGAAGGGCGGTCGCCAAGCGACTATAATCAAGAAGATTTTCGGGAGGCCCGGCGCTTGTTTGCTCGCGCGCTCGAAACCCCTGGCGGACTGCGCATCGAAACCATTCATGCGTTTTGCGCCCGCATTTTGCGACGTTTTCCACTTGAAGCGGGTGTCTCGCCTGGTTTCGATGCGATTGAAGAAGACGAAGCCAACGCTCTTTGGCGCGCCGTTCTTTCGCAACATTTAGAGGCCGCGGCAGAACGCCAGCCACACGCCATGGCGGTGCTGGCAGAGGCAACGGGCGGCCTTGGCATCGCGGCGGCGCTGGATGCTCTTAAGTATCAGCGACAAGCTTTGAGCGCGTTCAGGTCATCAGTTAGTTCCAATCAGGAACTTATAGCTCGCATTCGTACCGCAAGCGGAGCTGACGACCGGTCTGTCGCGGAATTATTGCAAGAAGCCATGGGCGCGGCTCTTCCAGAGGGATCCCTGCATGAGGCCCGACAAGCGCTTGCCGCACTCGAAAAACCTGGCAAGGGCGACCTCAAATTGCTCACGGCTCTGACCGCCATCGCAGAGACCGCGGAACCAGAGCATCGCTATCGCCTATACATGGACGCAATTGCCGGATCCAATTGGGACTTCCCTTCCGGGAGCAATCCGTACACGGCAAAGGCCGGACCGATTGTCGCCGACTTGTTTAGCCGCAATCTCAAGTCTGACACCCCCGAAGGCCGCGAAATCACACGCATGAAAGCCGTGCAAGCGGCTCTGAAGTCCGCAGCCCTTTCCGAACGGAGCATCGCGCTGATGCAAATTGGCCTGCCTATGGTTGAAGCCTATGCCCGCGAAAAGCGCTTGCGTGGCGCCCTCGATTTTGATGACCTGATCAGCCATGCAAGGGCCCTTCTGACACGCTCAAACGCCGCAGAATGGGTGCTGTACAAGCTTGATGGCGGATTGACCCATTTGCTTTTGGATGAAGCGCAAGACACAAGTCCCGCACAATGGGCGCTGATCAATGCCTTGGTCACGGAGTTCCAGTCCGGGCTGGGACGCGATCGAACTGCGGACCCTCGAACTCAGTTCGTCGTTGGCGATTCAAAACAGTCCATCTATTCCTTTCAAGGCGCAGACCAGCAGCAGTTCGAAGCAGAGCGGCAGGGATTTTTGCTGCGCGAAGAAACCGTTGCTATGGCCGAAGAGCGCGACGTCAATTTGCCAGAAATGGCGATGTCATTTCGGTCAACACCTGAAATTCTGGCCTTTGTTGATGAAGTCCGCGCCCGCGTTCCACTCGTCGATGCTGCGACCGATCCGTTACCGCCAGTTGATGCCGACCTTCGACCCCATGCGCCTCGCCGCGCCAATCAGGCGGGACGCGTGGAACTCTGGCCGCTTGAGCTGCCAGGCGATAGCGATGGCGATAACTCAGCCTGGACCACGCCAACAGATCACGTTCCAGCCGATGCGCCGCGCCGCCGGCTGGCCGGCAAAATTGCTCAGGAAGTCCGGCGCATGTGGGATCGCGGAGAAACCGTGTGGCGCGAGACCAATGATGGATTCTGGACACGTGCACCGTTACGACCAGAAGATATTCTCATTCTGGTCCGAAGCCGAAATGAATTGTTCGATTCCCTGATCGAAAGTCTGAAACAGGAGGGCATCCCTGTTGCGGGCGCCGATCGGCTCCGGTTGCTCGACAATTTGGGCGTCCAGGACTGTCTGAACCTGATCCGTTTCGCTTTGCAGCCAGGCGATGATCTTACGCTGGCCGAAATCCTGCGCGGGCCATTTTGCGGCCTGGTTGATGACGATGTCCATCTATTTGCCCTGGCCCATGGCCGCGCATCTGGCGTGACGCTGTGGGAGCGGCTCAAACAGTCAGAGCAGCCAGAGTTTCAAGCCGCCAAATCCTTTTGCAACGGGCTCCTCGCGCGCGCCGACTGGCCTGCATTCGAGTTTCTGACAGATGCCCTGACCACGCGGGACATGGCAGGTATAAGCGGCTGGGATAGATTGATCCAAAGGCTTGGGGAACCGGTGAGAGACCCTGTGCAGGCCTTGATTTCCGGTGCGCTCAGCTATGACATGGCGGAAGCGCGCAGCCTGCAAGCCTATTTGGCTAGAATTGAAGGTCAGGACACGGTGCTGAAGCGCGAACTTGGAGAGCCAGAGGGCGCTGTTCGTGTGATGACCGTGCATGGCGCAAAAGGATTGCAGTCGCCAATTGTTATTCTGCCCGACACAACCAGCGCGACGAAACCGGTCAGCGAAACCGTCTTCTTCACACCTGACGGCACCCCGCTGTACAGCCCATCATCGCGAACGGACGCTGATGTGACCACAAAACTGCGCGAAGCTGGAAACGCTGCAGCCGAGCGAGAATCCCGCAGATTGCTCTATGTCGCCCTGACCCGGGCATCTGACCGTCTGGTGATCGCAGGAGCAGGGATTGGAAACCGGTCTTCCGGATACGCTAAGTCCTCGTGGTATCGATGGTGCCTGACCGCGATGCAGGCCTTGCGCGGCGAAGAGCTCTTGGACGAAGCGCCAGAGAAACGCCTTGAATATGGGCCACCGACACTCACCGCCCAGCGCGTCGATGAAGCGGTGCCAGAGACCAGTGCCATTCCCGATTGGCTGATCAATCCTGCTGAGATACCAGCACCGCCATTGCGGCTGGCGGCACCGTCGCGACTGACGGAAGATCGGTCAGCTGTGATCCAGCCCTTCGGGCCAGATCGCAAAGCCGCTTTGCGACGCGGGCGTCTGATCCATGGTCTGTTACAGACCCTCCCCGAAGTGCCTGATACCTCTCGCGAAACAATCGCTCGGCGATTTCTGGCTCGCGCGGCTGAGATTTCTGAGGCAGAGATTGAAGAGATGATTTCGGTCACCCTCCGCACGCTCGTAGATCCGGAGTTCAGCGAAATTTTTGCACCGGGTGGCCGCAGCGAAGCGGCGATTGTTGGCATTCTGCCTGACGGGCAAATGGTCAATGGCCGCGTCGATCGTTTGGTCATTCGATCTGATCAAATTATGATCATAGACTATAAGACCGATCGACCGGCCCCAAAAAATGCCGAAGATGTCGAGACGGCTTATTGGGTTCAAATGGCGGCGTATCGGGCTGTGATGCTGACGCTTTTCCCAGATCGTTCGGTGCGCTGCGCCTTGCTTTATACGGATGGTCCGCGACTGATCGAACTCGGCGGCGATCAGATGTCAGAATCTCTAAACCGTGTTGAAAGCAGGGTTTGACGCGCGCAAAGAGTCCCTATCTTATGCTGCCTGATAAGAATAATAGGAGGCCATCATGGCTGCTGAGCACATTACCGACGACTCTTTTGATGACGCTGTCGCAAGCGACACCCCAGTGGTTGTGGACTTTTGGGCTGAATGGTGCGGCCCGTGTAAAGCCATGGCCCCGCATCTCGATGCTGTCGCTGACGAAATGAGCGGCGATATCAAAGTCGCTAAAATCAATGTCGACGACAACCCAATGGCAGCATCCAAATATGGTATTCGTGGCTTGCCGACCCTGATGATTTTCAAAGACGGGAAAGTCACGGCCACGCATCCCGGCGCAATGTCGAAACAGAAAATCACAGAGTGGATCAAAGAAAACACCTGATCCAACGACCCATTCTATTTGAAAGCCTCGCCCTACGGCGGGGCTTTTTTTGTCCCATAGTTCCTATAGCGTGCCGCCAAACAATCAGAGGCGCACCATGAAACCTTATCAAAATCTCGATCGATCCATTGCGGGGAAAACCGTTCTTATCACTGGCGCGGCAAGCGGCATGGGCCGGGCGACTGCGCATCTCTTCGCTCGTGAAGGTGCCAAAGTCATGGCGACCGACATGAACCGTGACGGCGTTGAGGCGGTTGCGGACGAGATTCGGGCTGCGGGCTTTGATACGATTCGAGCGATCGCTCTGGATGTCAGTGATCATGCGGCTATCAAGGACGCCGTTACCGAAACAGTCGATACGTTCGGGGCGCTGGATATTCTCATCAACAATGCCGGATTTGCCCGGCTTTCTCATCCGTCGGAGGACAAGTATGAGGACATCTGGCAGGAGAGCGTAAATGTCATGCTGACGGCGCATCAAAGGCTGATCCGCGCCGCGCTGCCACACTTGCTAAAGACAGAAACAGGCGGACGAATCGTCAATATTTCATCGACAGAAGGTCTCGGCGCGACACCCGGAAACGGCCCATACGTCGCGGCTAAGCATGGTGTGATTGGCTTGACGCGCGCCATGGCAACAGATCTCGGCCGTGATGGCATTACGTGCAATTGCATCTGCCCGGGACCGATTGAAACCAATATCAATGCTGAAATCCCGGACGATCATAAAATCATTTTCGCGAAACGGCGAGTGCCTTTGCGTCGCTACGGGATTCCAGAAGAAGTGGCGCACATGACGTTATCCTGCAGCCTGCCGGCCGCGTCCTATTTGAACGGGGCCGTGATTCCGGTCGATGGCGGTATGAATATCAAGAACGCCTGAGGTCGCTCGAATGATACGTCGAAAGCTGTTGGGCTCCGAATCTATTCCTGATGATCTGGCCGCTGCCATATTTGTATAAATTGGTGCGTGGCAAATCGATCTAAGTCGGAATTTGATTATTCGCCGCCAATACTTCGCCAGCCAGATAGAGAGACCCGCCAATTAAAATGCGGTCTGGCTTGTGCAACGCCGCCGCCGCCATGGCCGCGCCCAAAGTGTCATGCGCCTTCGCGACTGGCAGGAACGCCCGCGCCGTTTCAGCCAGCTCAATTGGGTCAGCGCCAGCATGACCAGGCGCATTGGGCAAAGTGTAAACCGCGTCGATGACGCCTTTGAACGGGTGGAAGAACCCGCCATGGTCCTTGCTCGCCATCATCGCAGAAACCATCACAGTGCGCCCACCCATCTCGCGCAGCAACTCAGCAATTGCGGTGGCGGCATGCGGATTGTGACCACCATCAAGCCAGACATCTGCGCCTTGCCCCATTCGCATCACCGGACCGTCCGCCAGGCGCTGCATACGCGCGGGCCATTCCGCAGTTTGGGCGCCTTCCCAGATCGCTGTGTCGGAGATTTTTGGATGTTGCAACATACGCATTGCGAGCCCGGCAAGCGCTGCATTATAGCGCTGATGCGTGCCCGGAAGGGCCACACATTCCGGGACTTTTTCAATGTCTTCCATTTTGAGAACTGTAAGCGGTGCACTCAAGTTTCTGGCATGTCTGGCGATGACGTCACCGCAAACCCGCGCCTGGATGGCTGATACGGCCGGGCGCCCAGATTTTATGATTCCAGCTTTTTCCCCAGCGATGAAAGCGAGATCGGACCCGAGAAATTGCTTGTGATCGAAATCGACTGGTGTGATCACGCTGAGCGCCGGATCATTGACCACATTGGTCGCATCGAAGCGCCCGCCGAGCCCAACTTCCAGAATCAACAGATCGGCCGGAATTTCACTGAACGCCAATAAAGCTGTTGCGGTCGTCGCCTCAAAGCGTGTGATCGGGCGACCATTCAGCGCGGCATAGACCCGGTCGATCCAGGCGATCAGAGCGTCATCTTCGACGAGCTCACCTGCAAGCCTTATCCGTTCATTGAAGCGTACGAGGTGCGGTGATGAATAGACATGAACTTTTAGTCCGTCCCGCTCTGCCATGGCCCGCAAATAGGCGCATGTTGAGCCTTTGCCATTGGTTCCAGCGACATGGATGGTTGGCGGCAATTTGTCTTGAGGACGACCAAGGGTTTCGAGCACGGATTCAATCCGCCCGAGTGAAAGCTCAATTGTCTTTGGATAGAGGCCTTCAAATTGTTCTAAGGCCGCTGTGAGGGCGGCTGAGTCCATGTTCAGGCTTTGTCAGCTCTTGGTGTTGGCGCATCTGCAGACGGCGCTTCGACAGGCAAAGTCGAGACATCTTTCGCCGACGCGGCCCGCTTTGGCATCAAATGGGTCAGGATGCGCGCCAGCGTTGCTTTCAGCTCTCGGCGGTCAACAACGACATCAATGGCACCTTTTTCACGCAGGAATTCAGAGCGCTGGAAACCTTCAGGAAGCTTTTCGCGAATGGTTTGCTCAATCACGCGCGGCCCGGAAAATGCGATCATCGCACCGGGTTCGGCCAAATGCACATCACCCAGCATCGCGTAAGACGCCGAAACACCGCCAGACGTCGGATCACAGAGCACGACAATGTATGGCAAGCCGGCATCTTTGACTTCCTGGATGGCCAGGGTGGAGCGTGGCATCTGCATCAGAGACAACGTCCCTTCCTGCATCCGTGCACCGCCGGACGCGGTACAGATCACAAATGCGGCTTTCCGAACAACCGCCATTTGCGCAGCGGCGATGAAAGCCTCACCCGCAGCCATGCCGAGCGATCCGCCCATAAAAGCAAAATCCTGAACCAGAATAACCGTCGGAACCCCGTTCACTTTGCCGAACGCAGCGGCCATGCAATCGTCTTGTGCGATCGGTGAGACGGATCCGGAATCCGGAGCCTCTTCCTTATCGCGCTTGGCAATCTTGGTCTTTGCGCCTTTGATACGTGATGGGTAGGCCTTATCGTCTTTGAACTTCAGAGGGTCCGCAGGCACAGGAGGCAGCGGAATTGGCTCCCAGCGCTCCTGATCGAAAAACATCCGAAAACGGCGGCGCGGCGAAATCCGCAAATGGGCTCCTGCCGGCGTCACATACCAGCTCTCCTCGAGGTCTGATCGATAGACCAGTTCGCCAGATGTCGGACACTTGACCCAGAGATTATCCGGGGTGTCTTTCTTGTTACCCAATAGGCCTTTCAGACCCGGTGTTCGAAAATTTGTCAGCCAGTTCATCGCTTCACGATCCCTTCGCCCGGTGTCGGACTATGTTTAGGCTGGCACTCCACCCTTTAGCGCCGTACTTAACTCATGAGCCAGTTCGCCCATCTTCTCTGCTGTAATTTGTGGCGTTTTGGCCACACTTGCAAGTCTTGCTTGTTCCACAAAAGCAGACCCCACGACAACCCCATCAGCGATTTTCGCCATGGCAGCGGCCTGTTCGCCTGTTTTGATGCCGAATCCGACGCAAACCGGAAGCCCGGAAACGCGCTGCGCCATTTCAACGCCGGCGCGAATATCCTCTGGATTTGCTGATCCTGCACCCGTCACACCTGCGACAGCAACGTAATACAGGAACCCGCTGGCGCCTTCGGCAACTTTCGCCATGCGGCCTTCATGCGTGGTCGGTGTGGCAAGCCGAATAACCGATAATTCATGCGCAGCATAGGCCTCTCGGATCGGTTGATCTTCTTCTGGCGGCAAATCGACCAAAATGGTGCCATCAATCCCGGCCTCTGCAGCCGCCGCCGCAAAAGCGTCATAGCCCATCATGTGGACCGGATTGGCATAGCCCATCAGAATCAGCGGTGTTTCCTGATCCGTCTCGCGGAAGCGTTTGGCCAGCGCCAGAACATCCTTCAACGTGATCTTGTTCGCGAGTGCGCGCAGCGCGGCTTTCTGGATCGCAGGGCCATCGGCCATCGGGTCCGTAAAGGGTGCGCCAAGTTCAATCACATCGGCGCCATTATCACGCAGCGCACACAGTGCCTGAAAAGACGCTTCCAGGTCTGGATCACCGGCCATGAGGTAAGTAACCAGGGCGGCGCGGCCCTCGGCCTTAACCTTGTCGAAGCGCGATACTATTCGGGAAGTCGGCATTTAGGCAGGATCCGTGTTTTCTTTAACCCAGGCAGCATAAGGCGCGTTCACTTGCGTGCAGCCTAATGCGACAATTGCAGGTACATCATATGGATGATGTTCGTTCACAATCGCTTCGATTTTATCGAAATTCTGGGCCGGTGCCTTTAACCATAAGATGAATTCAAAGGCCTGTTCGACGACGCCTTTCCAGCGATAAGTCGACGCCATTGGACCTTCAATATTAGCGCA